>URTH01000034.1 GCA_900550775.1 uncultured Eubacteriales bacterium
ATACGCGAAAATTGAAATTAGATAAAAATATTGTGACATTTGTGTTACAATCGGTCGAAAAAGCGCAGCAAACAGCAAGAAAATGGGAATAAAGGGAATCTTTGGATGCCAAAGGACAAGTCGCAGCGCAAAGCGAAAACATTTGTAATATTTTCCTTGCCAAACATAAAAAAAGATGATATAATGAATACTAATCGTGCAGAAATCGATTGGATTTGCTGATGACAGTATGGAGGTAATGTTATGTCTGTAAAGAGTGTGATTGAAAAAATTATCGGCACGTACAGCGACAGAGAACTGAAAAAGATTGTTCCGATTCGGGATCAGGTGCTTGCCTTAGAGGACACCATGGCCCAAAAGAGCGATAAAGAGCTGCGTGCCATGACGGATACATTAAAAGGACGTTTAAAAAACGGAGAGACCACGGATGATATTTTGCCGGAGGCATTTGCCGTTTGCCGCGAGGCCGCCTGGCGCGTACTGGGGATGAAACATTTTCCCGTTCAGATTGTGGGCGGTATCGTCCTGCACCAGGGACGCATCGCCGAGATGAAAACCGGTGAAGGTAAGACTTTGGTTGCAACGCTTCCGGCTTACTTAAACGCACTGACCGGCGAGGGTGTCCATATTGTCACGGTAAACGATTATCTGGCAAAGCGTGACAGTGAGTGGATGGGAAAGCTTTATAACTTTTTGGGGCTCTCCGTCGGCCTTGTAACCCACGAAAAAGATAACGCCGAGCGGAAGCAGGCTTATGCCGCCGACATCACCTACGGCACCAACAATGAACTCGGATTTGATTATCTGCGTGATAACATGGTAATTTATAAGGAAAATAAGGTGCAGCGCGGTCACGCCTATGCCATTGTCGATGAGGTCGACAGTATCTTAATTGATGAGGCGAGAACGCCGCTGATTATTTCGGGTATGGGCGATAAATCCACCGATCTTTATACCCAGGCAGACCGTTTTGCAAAGACGCTGCGCTTTAAAAAGGTTGTCGAAACCGACGCAAAGGTCGAGGTTGAGGACGAGGCGGAGTTTGACGATTACGATTACATTGTCGATGAAAAGGCACATACCGCCATGCTGACGCCGCAGGGTGTGAAAAAGGCGGAGGAGGCCTTCCACATTGATAATTTGACCGACCCGGATAACATGACGCTCTCGCATCACATCAATCAGGCCATCAAGGCAATCGGCGTGATGAAACGGGATAAAGATTATGTGGTGAAAGACGGTGAGGTCATCATCGTTGACGAATTTACCGGCCGTATGATGTTCGGCCGCCGTTACAGTGACGGACTGCATCAGGCCATCGAGGCCAAAGAGGGTGTAAAAGTCGAAAATGAAAGCAAGACGCTTGCAACAATCACCTTTCAGAATTTCTTCCGGCTTTATAAAAAGCTTTCCGGTATGACCGGTACGGCGCAGACGGAGGAGGAGGAGTTCCAGGAAATTTACCGTCTGGATGTAATTGTCATCCCCACCAACAAGCCGCTTGCAAGAGTGGACTTTCCGGACAGTATTTATAAGACGGAGCTTGCAAAGTTCAATGCAGTGATCCAGGAGGTCGTAAAGGCGCACGAGGTGGGTCAGCCTGTGCTGATTGGCACGGTCTCAATCGAAAAGTCGGAGCTTCTGAGCAAGCTGCTGCGAAAGCGCGGTATTGCCCATAATGTGCTGAATGCAAAGTTCCACGATAAAGAGGCTGAGATTGTTGCACAGGCCGGTAAAAAGGGTGCGGTCACCATCGCGACCAACATGGCCGGCCGCGGTACCGACATTGTTCTCGGCGGTAATGCCGAGTTTATGGCAAAGGACGCGATGCGCAGACAAGGCTTTGAAGAAGAAATGATCGTTCAGGCTACCGGCTTTGCCGAGACTGACAATGAGGAAATCCTTAACGCGCGTAAGGTTTATCAGGAACTGTATCAGCAGTTTAAACAGGAGATTGAGCCGGAGCAAAAGGCTGTTTTGGAGGCCGGCGGTCTTTATATCATCGGCACAGAGCGCCACGAGAGCCGACGAATTGATAACCAGCTGCGCGGCCGTTCCGGCCGTCAGGGCGACAAGGGTGCATCGAAATTCTACCTTTCGTTAGAGGACGACCTGATGCGTCTTTTTGCGCCGGAGCGCATCAACCGTATTATGGAAACCTTGGGGATGGAGGATGATGAGGCAATCGAGAGCAAGATGCTCAGCAATGCCATCGAAACCGCCCAGGAACGTGTTGAGGGCAGAAACTTTGATATCCGAAAGCACGTCCTTCAGTATGACGACGTCAATAACCAGCAGCGCGAAATGATTTATGAACAGCGCGATCGGGTACTGAACGGCGAAAACATGAAGGATTATATCCTTAATATGATGAGTGATACCGTATCTCAGGTGATTGTGCTTTATGCCGGCGACCAGATTCCGGCGGAGGAATGGGACTGGAAAGGCATGAAGGAGCATATCACGGGAATCTTTGGTGAGCTGCCCTCAAACGCCTTTGACTTCAGCGAGCACGAACTGGATCATATGACGCAGGAGAGCCTTAGAGATCATCTGCTTGAACCGATTCACGAAAAATATGCCGAAAAAGAAAATGATTTCGGCGATATGATCCGCGAGGTAGAGCGTATTCTGCTGCTGCGCGTTGTTGACCAAAAATGGATGGCACATATTGATAATATGGAGCAGCTGCGCCAGGGTATCAATCTGCGTGCTTATGCGCAGCGTGACCCGGTCATCGAATATAAGTTTGAGGCCATGGATATGTTTGAAGAAATGATCGCTTCCATTAAGGAAGAAACTGTGCGTTACCTTTTCCATGTTGTACCGCAGAATAAGATTGAACGCACCCAGGTTGCAAAACCGATCGCAGAAAACCACGGCGGTGACGGCACCGTAAAGAAACAGCCGGTACGCAAAAAAGTACAAATCGGCAGAAATGAACCATGCCCCTGCGGCAGCGGCAAGAAATATAAGCATTGCTGCATGGATAAGGATCAGGCACAATCAATAAATGAAATTTGAAATAAGGACAAAAAACAATAAGGATGTGAGACTGTGATAGCTTTTGACGAGTACAAGATAGGACTCGAAGGAATGGAAAAAGAAATAACAGAACTGAGGGATTCACTTTAACATCGCAAAAACGCAGAAAGAAGCGGATGAACTGGAAAAGCAGACCATGGCGGCGGACTTTTATCAGGATATGGATGCAGCCGGTCATGTACTGCAAACGATCAAGGGAATGCGCTCAAAGATTGCCCGTTATGAACAGCTGAAGGAAACCTGGGAGGATTTGACGACACTGGTTGAGCTTGCGATCGAAGAAAACGACGAGAGCGTGCTGGACGAGGTCAAAAAGGGCTATGGCAAGCTGCAAAGCGATCTGGAATCCATGAAACTGGAAACCCTGCTCTCCGGGAAATACGATAAAAACAACGCTATTTTGACACTGCATGCCGGCGCCGGCGGAACTGAGGCGCAGGACTGGTGCGAAATGCTGTTTCGGATGTATCAGCACTGGGCAGAACGAAGGGGATATAAGACCGAAACGCTGGACTATCTTGCCGGCGAGGAGGCCGGGATTAAAAGCGTAACCTTCTTGATGGAGGGCTTAAACGCCTATGGCTATGCCAAGAGCGAAAAAGGGGTACATCGTCTGGTGCGTATTTCGCCCTTTGACTCAGCGGCGAGACGGCATACCTCGTTTGCCTCGGTGGAGGTTATGCCGGAAATCAACGATGATATCAACGTTCAGATTAACCCTGAGGATTTGCGGGTTGACACCTACCGTTCCAGCGGCGCCGGCGGTCAGCATATCAATAAAACGGAATCGGCAATTCGGATTACCCACCTTCCGACCGGGGTTGTGGTAACCTGTCAGAACGAGCGTTCGCAGCACAAAAACCGCGAGACCGCCATGAAGATGCTGAAATCAAAGCTGATTGAGATTGCAGAACGCGAACAAAAGGAAAAAATTGAGGATTTAAAGGGCGTTCAGATGGAAATTGGTTGGGGCAGTCAGATACGCTCCTATGTTTTCCACCCTTACAGTATGGTCAAAGACCACCGAACCGGCTATGAGGTGGGCAATATCGGCGCCGTCATGGACGGAGACCTGGACGGTTTTGTCAACGCCTATCTGATTGCAAAATCCAGAGGAGAGCTGTAAGATACAAGGCCTTGCAGAAAAACTAATGCAAAAGGTGATGAATTTTCCGTTACAGAGCATATCGGGTTCGGTTAAGACCCGGAAAGGAAAGGACACATGTTTGAAAAGCTATCGTTTATTGAAAACCAATTTGAAGAGCTTGCAAAGAAAATCAGCGATCCCGATGTGATTGCGGATCAGGAGACCTGGCGCAAGCTTTGCAAGGAGCATTCCGATTTAACACCGATTGTAGAAAAATATCGGGAATATAAAGCTAACCGCGACACCATTGAGGATGCAAGGCTGATGATGGATGACCCGGAGAGCGACAAGGAATTTAAAGAAATGCTTGCGGAGGAATCCAAAAAAGCAAAAGAAAATATTGTACACATCGAAGAAGAATTAAAAATTTTGCTTCTGCCGAAGGATCCGAACGACGACAAAAACGTCATTGTGGAAATCCGCGGCGGCGCCGGCGGCGATGAGGCCGCGCTCTTTGCCGGTGATCTGTTCCGCATGTATTCCATGTACGCCGACACCAAGCGCTGGAAAACCGAAGTCCTCAGCATGAACGAAATCGGCATCGGCGGCATTAAGGAAGTGACCTTTATGCTGGAGGGCGAGGGCGCCTACAGCCGCCTAAAATTCGAGAGCGGTGTACACCGCGTCCAGCGCGTCCCGGAGACGGAGTCCAGCGGCAGAATCCATACCTCAACGGTTACCGTGGCTGTTTTGCCGGAGGTGGATGAGGTTGAGGTTGCCATTAACCCGGAGGATTTGCAGATCGACACCTACCGTTCCAGCGGCGCCGGCGGTCAACACGTTAACAAGACGGAATCTGCCATTCGTATTACGCATATCCCGACCGGCATCGTGGTTGCCTGCCAGGACGAGCGTTCGCAGCATAAAAACCGCGAGGCAGCCATGAAGATGCTGCGATCCAGACTGTATGACAAGATGGAGCAGGAGCGAAACGCCTCGATTGCAGCGGATCGGAAGAGTCAGGTTGGAACGGGCGACCGCAGTGAGCGGATCCGTACCTATAATTTTCCGCAGGGCAGAGTCACCGATCACCGGATCGGGCTTACGCTTTATAAGTTAGAGCAGGTGATGAACGGTGATCTGGATGAGATCATCGACGCGCTGATTACCTCGGACCAAAGTGAAAAACTGAAGGCGCAGGCAGAGGATCTGTCGTAAACCAGGCTATGCGCCTTTTTGGGGGATAGAAAAATGCTTCAGAACGAGAGTGGTTGCGGTCTGAGCTTTTTTACGTCCCCTTTTATCAGGAAAGAAGCGAAATTCATGAAAACAAAATACTTAAAACCGCAGGATGGAGATTTAAAAATAGCCGCAGAGCTGCTAAAAGGCGGTGGTACGGTGATTTTTCCGACCGAAACGGTCTATGGGCTTGGCGCAAATGCTCTGGATTCTGCGGCAATCAAAAAAATCTATGAGGCCAAGGGGCGTCCATCGGATAATCCATTGATTGTTCATATCGCCTCAGCGGATTTGCTCCCAAACATTGTACGGGAGATTCCGGCCTGTGCCAAACAGCTGATGGAGAAGTTCTGGCCGGGGCCGCTTACACTGATTTTTCAAAAATCCGATCAAATCCCCTATGCAGTAACCGGCGGTATGGAAACGGTGGCGGTTCGTATGCCGTCTCACCCGGTCGCGAGGGAGCTTTTAACGTATGCAAATTTACCGATTGCTGCGCCGTCTGCCAACCGTTCCGGCTATCCCAGCCCGACCGCCTTTGCGCATGTAAAGCGTGACATGGATGGCCGCGTTGACGCCATCATCGATGGCGGCGATTGCAGCGTCGGTGTGGAATCCACAGTTTTGGATATCAGCGGCAAGACGCCTGTTTTATATCGGCCGGGCGGTGTAACCAAAGAAGAACTGGAGAAGGTCGTCGGTACGATTCGGGTGGTTACCGAGGCAAAGACCGGGGAGGCGCCTAAGTCGCCCGGTCTTAAATATAAGCACTATGCGCCCCGTGCCGAGGTTCAGATTCTGCACGGCAGCCTCGAACAGGTGCAAGAATATGTGAAAAACCGCTGCGAAATCGAAAAGGTCGGCATGCTGGTCTTTGATGAATTTCCGACCCTTAGCCCCGCATTGGTGACCTATTCGCTGGGCGGTAAAAATAATCCGCAATCGGCGGCGCACCGTCTTTTTGACGGATTGCGAAGCCTTGACGATGCAGGCGTTTCGCTGATTCTTGCGCCGGAGATTCCGGACTACGGAATGTGGAGCGCCGTGCGCAATCGCCTGTACCGCGCCTCCGGCAATCGGGTTTTGGATCTTGATAAACCGAAAAAAAGCTTTTTGTTTGTATGCACCGGGAATACCTGCCGCAGCCCCATGGCGGAGGGGATTTTCCGGCACATGGCGGACACACATCATAGGGAGTATCAGATCTCTTCTGCCGGTATCTGCGCCGGCGGTGCACCGGCATCAGAGAATGCTATCGCCGCAATGCAGGAAATCGGCATTGATCTGCGTGCGCACCGCTCCGCACCGATCACAGAAGAAAAAATAAAGAATGCAGACTGCATCCTTACCATGACAAAAGCACATCGGCAAATGCTCTGTGATGCTTTTCCGATGTATGCCGAAAAGATATCCACTCTCTCTGCGTGGGGCGGCGAGGATGCAGATGTCTCTGACCCCTACGGCGGCACGCTTTTGGATTATCAAAAGTGCCGCGATCAGATCGCGCGTCTGCTGCAAAAGGGATGGGAGAAGCACTTATGATACAAATTGCGCCGTTGAAAGATGCGGATATTGATATCGTTTTGACGATTGAAAAGCGCTGCTTTCCCAATGATCCGTGGAATCGAATTTCGTTTGAAGAGGAGCTTCAAAATCCCCTGTCGCGTTTTTATGTGCTGACGGATACGGAGGTCGGCGCGATCCTCGGATATGGCGGCGTATGGCTTATGTACGATACGGGCAATGTCACAAACCTGGCTGTCAGCCCCGACTGTCGGCAGCAAGGGCTGGGAAGGCGTCTGCTTACCAAACTGATTGATGTTTGTATCGAGGAGAACATGGCGTCGATTACGCTGGAGGTTCGGCGCAGCAATACGGCGGCCAAGGCGCTTTATGCATCGATGGGCTTTACGGTGCAGGGAATGCGAAGGCAGTATTACAAAGACAGGGAAGATGCTGTCATTATGACAAAGGATTTGTCGAGATAGCCGAAAGGGAGACATACTATGAAGATTTTAGCCATCGAAAGTTCTTGTGACGAGACAGCGGCTGCGGTCGTTGAGGACGGAACAAAAATTTTATCGAATGTGATCAACACGCAGATTGCACTGCATAAAATCTATGGGGGCGTTGTGCCGGAAATCGCCTCCCGGAAACATATTGAAAACATCAGTGCAGTCATTGACCGTGCGGCGGCGGACAGCGGTTATGCCCTGTCGGAGATGGACGCGATTGCCGTCACCTACGGTCCCGGCCTGGTCGGCGCGCTGCTGGTTGGCGTTTCAACGGCAAAAGCGCTTTCTTTTGCGTTATCCAAGCCGCTGATTCCGGTGCATCATATCAAGGGACATATCTGTGCCAATTATTTAGAAAACCCGGATTTTCGTCCGCCCTTTATCTGCCTGGTTGCCTCCGGCGGCCACAGTCACATCGTTTTGGTTAAGGATTATGCAGACTATCAGGTGCTTGCAAGAACGCGGGACGACGCGGCCGGTGAGGCGTTTGATAAGGTTTCCAGAGTTCTTGGATTTGGATATCCGGGCGGTCCGCAGATTCAACAGCATGCAGAAAACGGTGACCCCCATGCCATCCGCTTTCCCCGTGTCAACATGGGAGAGCATGGCTTTGACTTTAGCTTTAGCGGTGTAAAAACCGCAGTGCTGAACTATATCCACAACGCAGAACAAAAGGGAATCGAAATCAACAAAGAGGATGTTGCTGCCTCGTTTCAGGAGGCCGTGGTCGATGTTTTGTCCGATCACCTGATAAAATGCGCAAAGGAACAACGGGTTTCCCGTATTGCGCTTGCCGGCGGCGTGGCGGCAAACCGGCCGCTTAGGGAACGCATTGCAAAAGCGGCAGAGGAAAATCAGCTTGCGTTTCAGTATCCATCGCCTAAGCTTTGCACCGATAATGCGGCAATGATTGGCTGCGCCGCTTTTTACGCGATGCAAAACGGCGACACTGCGGATATGTCGCTCAACGCGATTCCGAATTTGCCGCTGGACACCATGGCATAGAAAGAAAAGGAAAAATGACATAGCAGAAATGCTATGTCATTTTTTTTTGCATAAATTTCTAAAATTAGAATGAATTGTATCAAAACAGGGTAGGATAAATGTTAGTTAAAAGGGGTGAATCAATTGGTAAAAGAGGCAATCGACCGTATTTTAAAGGCAGAAAAACAGGCCGATGAGATCGAAAACGATGCGGTTCAAACAGTAAAACAGATCGAATCGGAAACGACACAAACCGTTGCCGCGATCTTCGATCAAGCAAAGAAACAAACAGAAATCTACCGGCAGGAAATTTTAGAAAAAGCCGCAAGGTTTAGCAAAGAGGAGGAGACGGCGTGGATCGAATCGAAAATGCAGCGTTTTGAAAAGCAATACGAAATCATGAAAAGAAATTTAGATTCGGTCTCGGAGCAATTGTTTTTGCAGTTAAAGGGCAGTACACCGCTGACGGAGGAGAGGTGAATTGAAGTGGCAGTTGCACGCATGGATAAAATAACGCTCTATGCGCCAAGCAAAAGACGAAAGAGGGTGATAGAGCTTTTGCAGCGCTGCGGCAGTGTCGAGATTGCGGAAACCGCGCTGCCGGATGGCTTTTTTAATCCAAAAACCGGTGAGGCAAAGGCGCTGCTTGAAAAGTCACTTGCCACTGTTCGGGAGGCAATCTCGGTCTTGGATGCCGCCCTGCCAAAGCAGAACACGGTATTTCGCAGCCTATACGGAAAAGAGACGATGTCCTATCAAAATTTTTTGCTTTTGCAGAAAGAAAGTCATGCAATCATGGGGATTGCAAAAAATCTGATGTCAAAAGAGAAAGAAAAAACAAACCTGCGCCTCTTGATTGCAAAACGGCAAGCCGTCATAGAAAGTCTTACTCCGTGGAAAAACCTTGATGTTTCCATGTGCTTTGAGGGAACAAAAAAGACGGCAGCGTTCATCGGCACGCTGGCAGATGCCATATCTTATGAAGATCTGCTTTTGAAATATCAGGCCGCCTTTTTGCCGCAGCAGAATATTCCGCCGACCGAATTTTTCATCATCAATACATCAAAGGAACAAACCTGTATTTTTGTACTATGCAAAAAGAGCGACCAAAAAACTGTCAAACAGCATTTGAATCAAATCGGGTTTTCCAAGCCGGGTGTTGTAACTACCATGATTCCGCGGGAGCGCATTTTGCGAAACGAAAACAAAATCCGTGAGGCAGAAGCGCAAATCAAAGAATTGGAGGCGGAAATTGCCGCATACAAGCCCGGGTATCAAAAGCTGTGTTTTTTAGAGGATTGCCTTAGGGTTCGCATCGAAAAATATGAAACGCTGGAAAAAATCAGCCGGACAAAACGTATTTTTGCCGTGACCGGGTACATTCCGCACGAGAAGGCAAAGCCGCTCCTTCGCGATATGGAACAGCTTTCTGCCGCAGTCGAGATTGTCCCTGCCACCGATGCGGACGATCCGCCGGTGATGCTTAAAAATTCCGCCTTGGCAGCCCCGGTTGAAACGGTCCTGGAAACATACAGTATGCCGGGACGCGGCGAGACGGATCCAACCAATATCATGGCTATATTTTACTATATTTTGTTTGGCTTAATGTTATCAGACGCAGGTTATGGACTGGTGATGGTGATCGCATGTGCGTTTGCGCTGTTTCGGTTTCGGAATATGGAAAGCAGTCTTAGAAAAACTTTGACGATGTTCTTGTTTTGCGGTATTTCCACCACCTTTTGGGGGGTGATGTTCGGCAGTTATTTCGGAGACGCCGTTTTAGTGATCTCTGCAACGTTTTTTCATCATCCGTATGAGATACCGCCGCTTTGGTTTGCACCGGTGACGGAGCCGATGCGTATGCTTGTCTTTTCCATGCTGCTCGGTGTGATCCACATCTTTGCAGGTCTTGGCATGAAGCTCTATGCCGCCGTACGGGATCATGACTATCGCGGTGCCGTCTTTGATGTTATATGTTGGTATTTGGTTCTTGCCGGAGGTATTGTGTTTTTGCTTTCTGTCCCGGTTTTTACCGCGATGACGGGATTGGGCTTTACGCTGCCGCCCCTTTGGGGAAGAGCAGCGGCGTGGTTTGCTGCGGTCGGCGCACTCGGCGTTCTTTTCTTTGCCGGGCGAAGCACGGAAAATAAGGCGATCCGATTCGCAAAGGGGCTTTATGCCCTGTACGGCGTGACCGGGTATCTGAGCGATATTTTGTCGTATTCCCGTTTGCTGGCCTTAGGCCTTGCAACCGGTGTGATCGCACAGGTCTTTAATAAAATGGGAAGCATGTTCGGTGACGGCGCTTTAGGGATCATTCTGTTTTGCGCAGTCTTTTTGATCGGACATTCTCTCAACATGGCGATCAATCTTCTGGGCGCCTATGTGCACACCAACCGATTGCAGTTTGTCGAGTTTTTCGGAAAATTTTATCAGGGCGGCGGAAGAAAATATCAGCCGTTTGGGTTTCATACAAAATACTATCAATTTAAGGAGGAGAAAAATCATGGATAATTTGGGTATTGTATTTGCATTGCTCGGCGCCGCGCTGGCATCTTTGATGGCCGGAATCGGTTCCGCCATCGGCGTCGGCGTCTCAGGAGAGGCTGCGGCCGGTGTTGTTACAGAGGATCCGCAAAAATTCGGTAAGGTTTTAATACTTCAGCTTTTGCCGGGCACGCAGGGAATCTACGGATTACTGATCGCGTTTATCATTCTCTCGCAAATCGGTATTTTGGGCGTTCCGGCCGAGGTTTCTTTCGCCAAAGGGCTGCTCTATTTTGCCGCGTGTCTGCCGATGGCCTTTGTCGGATTATGGTCTGCGATTCGGCAGTCCCGTGCGGCAGTTGCCGGTATTCATTTGGTTGCAAAGCGACCGGATCAAATGGGAAAATCAATGATTTTTGCTGCCATGGTAGAAACCTACGCGATTTTGGCACTGCTGGTTTCGATTTTATCGATTGTCGGTATCCAGGGGCTTGCCATTTAAGACTTGTATCGGACAAAAGGAGGTGTTTTTTTGACCGGGCTGGATCATATCCTAAACGAAATATTGCAGGAATCCCAGGAAAAAGCGGATGATCTCATTCGCAGCGCAAAGGAAAAAGCAGCAAAAGAGGTAGAAAAAGTTCAGCAGGAGGCCGCCGCCATCATGGAAAACAATCGGGCGGAGATTTATCGGGAGGCAGAAGAAATCAAAGAGCGCGGCAAAGCTTCGGCACAGCGCCGTCTGGAAAAGAACATGCTTAAAAAAAAGCAGCAGCTGATCGACATCACCATCGATATGGTCTATCAAAAGCTGCTTTCGATGCCGGAGACCGCGTTCCGCTCCTTTGTCCTGTACCATTTACAAGCGTTTCGCCCGGATGAGACCGGGACGATCTATTTTGTAAAAGGCGACACAATAAGCGATGAATTAAAGGAGGAACTGAAAAAAAGTCACCCCAAATTCACGGTCTCAAAAGAACGCATCCTTGCAGACGGCGGATTTTTACTCAGCCTTTCGGACGTGGATCTTGACGTGACGTATCGGTCTCTGATTGCGCAAAGCGAAGAGTGTCTGCGTGACAGGGCGGCGGCTCTGCTCTTTGAAACGGAGGCGGCGCAATGACGGACCGTTATGCTTATTATGTGACAAGAACGAAAATTCGGGAGGGGCGTCTTTTGTCGGCACGGGAGATGAAGGAGCTGAGCCTTGCGCCGACCTATCGGGACGCCGTGCAGTTTTTGGTGCGAAAGGGCTTTTTAGAGGGCGAAACCATCGATGCGATGCTTTCTGCGCGCCGCCGCGAAATGCTGGATTTGATAGACGAATTTACCGATATCAAAGACGCGTTTCGGATTTTTCGCATAAAGTATGATTTTCATAACTTATAAACTGCAATCAAAGCGCAAATAAGCGGTCATAAAGGCAAGGATGACTATCTTGACGGCGGAACCGTTTCGGCAGAGGTGATTTTGGATGCCGTCTTTCAAAAAAGGCTGGAAGATTTACCAAGGGATTTGCAGCAATATGCCAAGACGGCACAGTCGATACTCCTGCGCACCCGTGATGCCGGTCAATTCGATTGTTATCTTGACCGCGCCCTGCTCCGCACCATATACCAAGAGGGGCAAGCATCTAAAATTCCGTATCTCAAAAGCTATACGGAAAATTATGTTGCGGTGCATGATATCAAGATAGCCTATCGCTGCTGTATTTTGAAAAAGAGCAAGGAATTTATAAAACGTGCGCTTGCGCCCTGTAAAAGTCTGGCGACAGATCAGCTTGCGGCACAGGCGGCGCAAGACAGTAAAGCGCTTTGCGATTATTTGGTTCACACGGATTACAGCGCGGCAGCCGAGGCGATGCGGCAGTCGTACTGTGCGTTTTACAGGTGGTGCGCAAGGCGGTTATCTGCCCCGGCGGAGGCAGATAAGGACGAAACATTCGGTCTGTCCCCGATTTTTGCATATTTGTTTTTTGCAGAGCAGGAAATCCGGGAAGTCCGATTGATTTTAACGCTCAAGCAAAATCATATGCCAGGCGAGTTGATTGCAGAGAGGATGTGGAGATAAATCATGCCGCATATTGCCATCATGGGAGATCGGGACAGCATCTACGGTTTTGCCGCCTTGGGGTTTCATACCTATGATACAGAGAATCAAGATGTGTCCGCGCTCTTTTTAAGGCTGTGCCGCAGCGACTACGGCATCATCTACATGACCGAAGAGGCTGCCGCACAGATTCCGGCAGCGGTTCAAAGGCAGCGGATGCAGACAACACCGGCTGTTGTGCTGATTCCCGGTATCAAGAACAACACGGGTGCCGGAACCGCCGGAATCCGGGAAGCCGTCAAAAAAGCGGTCGGTTCCGACATTTTGTCCGACAAGGAATAAGAGTAAGGAGATTTTGCTATGATACATGGTACGATTCAAAAAGTAGCCGGCCCATTGGTGATCGCAAGCGAGATGCGAAACGCCAACATGTTTGATGTTGTCCGCGTCGGAGACGAGGGGCTGATCGGCGAAATTATCGAAATTCACGGTGACCGTGCCTCGATCCAGGTCTATGAGGAAACCTCCGGCCTTGGCCCCGGCGCCAAGGTGATTTCAAGCGGTTTTCCGCTCAGCGTTGAGCTGGGACCCGGCCTGATTGGCAGCATGTTTGACGGGATTCAAAGACCGCTCGACGCCATTCGCAGTGTTGCCGGAAACAGTTTAAAACGCGGTATTGAGGTTCCGCCGCTAAGTCGGGAAAAACAATGGCATTTTGTGCCGGTGAAAAAGACGGGAGATGTTGTGAGTGGCGGCGATATCATCGCCGTTGTGCAGGAGACGGAGGTCATCGAGCACAAAATTATGGTTCCGCCCGATATGCAGGGGACGATTCAGTTTATCTGTGAGGGCGATTTTACCGTTGAGGACACGGTTGCCGTATTAAACACGGAACACGGAGAGGAGAAACTGACCATGCTGCAAAGGTGGCCGGTTCGCAGCAGCAGACCGTATCAAAAAAAGCATGTGCCGACGGTGCCGCTTATTACCGGGCAGCGCGTCATTGATACGTTTTTCCCAATCGCAAAGGGCGGTGTTGCGGCCGTTCCCGGTACGTTCGGCAGCGGAAAG
>URTH01000035.1 GCA_900550775.1 uncultured Eubacteriales bacterium
GCTGGTTGTGCTGTCGTTTCTCCAAAAGGCGGTGCTGGATCAGGGATTTCAGTTGCAGGCCACGCTCCGCTATTTGCAGGATTATGCCCAGGTCGTATCGGATCTGGTGTCCTCGCTCATCATCGGAATTGTCGTGATTGTGGTTGCGGTGCCGGAGGGGCTGCCGCTCATGATCGCCATTGTCTGCTCCATCAATATGAAAAAGATGTTAAAATCCAAGGTGCTGGTAAGAAAGCTGATTGGTATTGAAACCTCCGGCAGCGTCAATATTTTGTTTTCCGATAAAACGGGGACAATCACCAAAGGACGCCTGGACGTGATCGCGTGGATGGACGGCGCCGGGACATCGTATGACGCGTTTTCCGCCCTTCCGGGCGCACTAAAGAAAATCATGGGACATTGTATTATGCTAAATTCCGCCGCCAAATTTTCGGGCAAAAAGATTATCGGCGGCAACGCAACCGAAAAGGCGCTTTTTCGTGCCATTGACCCGTACGCGATCCCGATGGAGGGGATTGACGTCACAGTGAATATTCCGTTTTCTTCCGAACGGAAATTTTCCGCGGTACAGGTTCAGGGGACAGACTGTAAAACCTTTTTTAAGGGCGCACCCGAATATTTGCTGCCGCGGTGCAAGCGCTGCTATAATGCCGACGGAAAGGCCGTTCCGTTCTCGCATAAAAGCCAAATCGAACGGGAGATGAATCGGCTGGCGCAGAATGCGGTTCGTCTGCTTGCACTGACCGCAGCGGACACCAACCTGCAGGGAGAGACGCTGCCGGACGAAATGATCTTTATCGGATTTGTGGCAATCCGTGACGAAGTGCGCAGAGAAGCACGTCTTGCCATTGATGAAATGCAGCGTGCCGGGATTCAGGTTGTGATGATTACCGGCGACCGAAAGGAAACCGCGCTCGCGATTGCAAAGGACGCCGGGCTATATACAAAGAAGGAAGATATCGTATTATCCTCGGCGGAGCTTGGCGCCATGAGTGATGCAGAGATTCAAAAGATTCTTCCTGATCTCCGCGTGGTAGCCAGGGCGCTGCCGACCGATAAAAGCCGCCTGGTTCGCCTTGCCCAGGAAATGAATCTCGTGGTCGGCATGACGGGAGACGGCGTCAACGATGCGCCGGCGCTGAAACGGGCGGACGTCGGCTTTGCCATGGGTTCCGGTTCAGAGGTTGCCAAAGAGGCCGGTGACATTGTCATTTTAGATGACAACTTTTTCTCGATCCGCAACGCGGTGCTCTACGGCAGAACCATTTATCACAGCATCAAACGGTTTATTCAGTTTCAGCTGACAATCAATGTTGCCGCCGTTGCGATTTCCATCTTAGGGCCGATTGCCGGGGTGGAAAAACCGCTCAACATCTCGCAAATGATATGGACAAATTTAATGATCGACAGCTTGGCCGCCATCGCGTTCGGCGGTGAACCGGCGTTAAAACGGTTTCTGCTGGAGCGGCCAAAGCGCCGTGATGAGGCAATTTTAGATACTAAGATGTGGAGCGCAATTATATGGAACGGATTTTATATCTCCGCGCTGAGTCTGATAATCTTTATCTCGCCAATGATTCACCAATGTTTTCGTCCGTCCGAGGGTGACATCTATTTTTACACGGGCTATTTTACCTTTTTTATCTTTATCGGTATCTTTAACGCCTTTAATGCGCGCACGGACAGCATTGACCTTATGGAAAACCTCGCGCTTAACAAGCAGTTTCTGGTTGTCATGCTGGGAATCGGGGTTACCCAGGTTTTGATGACTTATTACGGCGGCGCGCTGCTTCGTACCGCGGGACTTACCTTTTCGGAATGGATTTTGGTGCTTTCGATGGCCGTTACGGTGATTCCGCTCGATATCGTCAGAAAGATTTTAACCGGTCGAAAGGGAGCCAAACAAAGTACGGTTTAAAAAAGCGTATCAGACTTTGCAATCCGATCAATTACAAAATAAATTTGCAAAAAAAGGAAATCGCCGGAAAGCGTTAAAAGAGAAAGAAAATTTACGATAATCCCGTTTAATTCCAAATAACCGTGATTCACTGAGCTTGCGTTATAGGGCGGATTTTTGTATGATACATGTGTTAGCACTCATAGAGTTAGAGTGCTAATAACAAAAGTGCGAATCGATAAGGAGGTCCTATTCAATGAATATTAAACCATTAGCCGACAGAGTTGTCATCAAAATGCTGGAGGCAGAGGAAACCACAAAGAGCGGAATTATCCTGGCAGGTTCCGCAAAGGAAAAACCGCAGGTAGCGGAAGTTGTAGCCGTTGGGCCGGGCGGCGTTGTAGACGGCAGGGAAGTAAAGATGGAGCTTGCAGTCGGCGATAAGGTATTGATGAGCAAGTATGCCGGTACCGAAGTAAAGCTGGATGGCGTGGAATACACCATCTTACGACAGAGCGATATTTTGGCAAAAGTAGACTAAGACTGATTGGGAGGTAATACAAATGGCAAAACAAATTTTATTTGGTGAAGAAGCCAGACACGCTTTGGAGAGCGGTGTCAATCAATTGGCAAATGCAGTTAAGGTAACCCTTGGCCCGAAAGGCAGAAACGTTGTTTTGGATAAAAAATACGGCGCACCGCTGATTACCAATGACGGTGTTACGATCGCAAAGGAGATCGAACTGGAAGATCCGTTTGAGAACATGGGCGCACAGCTGGTAAAGGAAGTTGCGACCAAGACCAACGATATCGCCGGTGACGGTACCACCACCGCAACGCTTTTGGCGCAGGCTCTGGTACGGGAAGGCATGAAGAACGTTGCAGCCGGTGCCAATCCGATGATTGTCCGCAAGGGTATGGCAAAAGCCGTTGATGCCGCTGTCAAAGAAATCGTAGACGGCAGCCAGAAAGTGAACGGCAGAGATGACATTGCACGTGTTGCTTCCGTTTCTGCGGCAAGCGACAGTGTCGGTGAATTGATTGCCGATGCAATGGAAAAGGTAACGCATGACGGCGTTATCACGGTAGAAGAGTCCAAGACGGCAGAGACCTTCTCTGAAGTTGTAGAGGGTATGCAGTTTGACCGCGGCTATATTACGCCGTACATGGTAACCGATACCGATAAGATGGAAGCCGTCATCGATGACGCTTATATCCTGATTACCGATAAAAAGATTTCGAACATCCAGGAAATTCTTCCGCTTTTGGAGCAGATTGTACAGTCCGGTAAAAAGCTGCTGATTATCGCCGAGGATATCGAGGGCGAAGCGCTTTCTACGCTGATTGTCAACAAGCTGCGCGGCACCTTTACCTGTGTTGCCGTAAAGGCACCGGGCTTTGGTGACAGAAGAAAAGAAATGCTGACCGATATCGCAATCTTAACCGGCGGTCAGGTAATCTCGGAAGAAGTTGGTCTGGAATTGAAAGATACCACGATCGATCAGTTGGGTCGTGCACGTCAGGTAAAGGTTCAGAAAGAGAACACCATTATCGTTGACGGTATGGGCGATAAGGACGCAATTGCAAGCCGTGTTGCCAACATTCGTGCGCAGATTGAGGAAACCACCTCTGAATTTGATAAGGAAAAACTGATGGAGCGTCTGGCAAAGCTGGCCGGCGGTGTGGCGGTGATTAAGGTCGGCGCCGCAACAGAGGTTGAAATGAAAGAGCAAAAACTGAGAATCGAGGACGCCTTGGCTGCAACCCGTGCCGCAGTGGAAGAAGGCATTGTTGCCGGCGGCGGTACCGCGTTCATTAACGCAATCCCGGCAGTCGAGGAGCTCTTTAACAAGAGCGAGGGCGACGAAAAGACCGGTGTGCAGATTGTGCTTCGCGCACTGGAAGAACCGGTTCGTCAGATCGCTTACAATGCCGGCGTTGAGGGCAGTGTCATTGTTGACAAGATCAAGGCAAGCGAAAAGGGCGTTGGATATAACGCACTGATCGGCGAATACATGGATATGATTAAGGGCGGTATTGTGGATCCTACCAAGGTAACAAGATCTGCGCTTGAAAATGCCGCAAGCATCGCGTCGATGATTCTGACCACCGAGAGCGTGGTTGCAGATAAGCCGGATCCTGCCGGTGACGCTGCTGCAGCTGCCGCAATGGCAGGCGCCGGTGCCGGAATGTACTAAGATATGTTTTTATGCCCCTTGTCTGAAAGGACAAGGGGCGTTTTTTAAGAAAAGACGGTTGACTTTTCGGCCGATTTTGGGTATAATAAAACCCAAAATGACAGGAAACAAAGCGAGGGAATGGAATGAAATTTAAAAACACATTGATACTGGCGGCAGCTGCGGTTTTGTGCTTTTCGACCCTGACGGGATGCAAGGGCGGCGATAACCAAAGCACGGCAGAGAGCACGCAAAGCAAGGAAAAGCCGGCGTCCGATGCGGTCATTGCCGCCATTGACGGCGACAGCGTTACGGCAGGCGAGTTTGGGTATTATATTTGCAACGCGGCGACGGTACGCGCGTACCGCATCGATCAAAAGCCGGATCTCGCCTCTTTTGACTGGAAACAAAAAACGGAGTCGGGTCAGCCGCTGCAGGATGCCGTGATGGAGGATGCCCTCAATACGGTTCTGACCGAACAGATTATGATCCAAAAGGCGGCGGAAAAGGGCGTCACCTATACCGAGGACGAGGAAAACCAGAATTTAAAATCCATTGATGATTTTGTTACCAAAAACGGAGAAGAATCGTTTTTGCTCAATGCAAACGCCCTGGGTATTTCATCTGTGGATGACTACAAGGTTTTGGCAAAGCATGTTTTTGCGGCACAGAAGGCGGAGGACGCAATCACCGCTAATTTTCAGGATTACACGGTCAGCGAGGATGTGCTGAAAGCTCATAAAAGCGACACCAAGGTGACGGCAAAGCATATTTTGATTAAAAATGACAGTGAAAAGTTTTCCGATCCGAAGGCCACAATCGAGGAAGTGTTAAAGCGCGTCAAGGCCGGCGAGGATTTTGACGCCTTGATGAAAGAATATAATGAGGATCCGGGCGAGGATGAATCCGGCTATACCTTTGGCCGCGGCGAAATGGTAGAGGCGTTTGAGAACGCGGCTTTTGACTTGGACTGCGGTGAGGTCAGCGATGTTGTGGAGACGGAATACGGATATCATATCATAAAGCGTGTTGCCGGTCTTGCAGAGCTGCAAAACTACTGGCTGGAAAACGCTTCGATTGAAAGATTTGACGATGTGATAAACAAGATTTCTGTCACAGATGTGATGAAGGGCGCTGCAAAGGCACAAAGCGATTTGCAGGCGCAAAACAGTAAAGCGGCAAATAACAACAATGCAGGAGGAGAATGAGCATGGAACATACAAAAGTAAAAGTGACGATGGAGAACGGCAATCAGTTTGTGATTGAGCTTATGCCGGAATATGCCCCCAAAACAGTTGAAAATTTTGAAAAACTTGTACGCGAGGGCTTTTATGACGGATTGATTTTTCACCGTGTCATTGATGGGTTTATGGCACAGGGCGGCGACCCGACCGGTACCGGTATGGGCGGCAGCAAGGAGACGATTTACGGTGAATTTTCCGGGAACGGCTTCGCGCAGAACACACTCTCTCATCAGCGCGGTGTGATTTCGATGGCGCGTTCGATGAACCCGGATTCGGCAAGCAGCCAGTTCTTTATCTGCTATGACAATGCCGACTTTTTGGACGGTCAGTATGCAGCTTTCGGTCAGGTAACGGAAGGCATGGAAACCGTGGACGCATTCTTGGAGGTAGAGCGTACCGGTCCGGAGGGCGGAACGCCAACGCAGGATATTCGTATCCGTACGATGGAGATTTTATAATCATAAAAAAGCGATATTACGATTTGACGCAATATCGCTTTTTATCAATTTACAGTAAAATCATTCTTTTTAGAATGGTTTTTGAATCAGAATATCAAGATAGTGGATGATTTCCTCTGTATGATAGGTATCGTTGGATTCTAACCATTTAACCAGAACACTCATACAGGCGCCGGAATAAAAGGTTGCTAAAAAATCGGGCGGAACCGGCAAAACCAGCTGCGGCTCGCATTTTTTCAGCTTTTTTAAAATCAAAAGCTCCAACTCGCGATGGAATCGCTGCATAATCGATTCTTCATGATTCTTTTTTACAAATGCGCGGTACATATCCCGATTGTTTTGGATTTCCTTTGCGATTTCTCTTGCGACCTTTAAATAATAGGCGCGATAGCCGTCCAGACTGTTTTCGGTGATGTCGGTCTGGTCAAAAACGCTTTTAAAATCGCCGAGGCAATACTGCAAGAGCTCATATTTGTCGCTGAAATGCGTGTAAAAGGTGGAACGGTGTACCATGGCGGTATCGCAGATATCCCGCACCGTAATTTTTTCAAAGGGCTTTTTCTTCATAAGATCGACAAGAGCCCCGGATAATAATTTTCTCGTCCGGCGGATTCTCAGATCCTCTTTCTTTTCAGACATAAGCCTAAGGCCTCCCCTTTTTATGTTTCCTTTTGTCTACCATACCGCATTTTCCGCACAGAGTCAAGCAGTTTTTTTGTGAAAACGGTGTACAGTTTTTAAACTATGTCTTTTATCTTGACGAATATAGAAAATCGACGGTTGTATTCTTATCTTCTAAGTCGTATACTTTAAGCAGTAAATCGGCAAAAGCGCAGAAATTAGAATATGATTTGCAATCTGTATAAAATGCGACACAACGTGCAGTACATAGACGCTTTGGCATCACAATAGGAGACGAATTATGAAAAAGGACAATAATCCCATGGAACGCTTCGCAAAATTGATTATTGATAAACGCAAGGCGGTTTATATCTTTTTCGGACTTGCTTTATTTTTGTGTGTGATATCCATTCCGAAGGTCAAGGTCAATACCGACATCACATCTTACCTGCCAAAGGACACCGAAACCAGGCGGGGTCTTGATATCATGGAGGAGGAGTTTACGACCTACGACACGGCGCAGGTGATGCTGACAAACACAACGGCAGAGTATGCCGAGCAGGCGGCAGAAAAAATCCGCGGCATCGAGGGCGTAAAAAAAGTGGAGTTTGAAAATAACTCGGACTATTTTCGCAGTTCCTCCGCGCTTTTAAAGGTGACGCTGGAGCTTTTAAATGACAATGATAAGGAGCTTTCCATTCTGGATCAGATCAAGGAAGAGCTGAAGGATTATGAAACTTATGTCTACTCCGCAACGGTAGACAGCAGCAACCGAAACATCAATCAGGAAATGAATATGATCCTGATCTACGCGGTCTTAGTCATTATTGCCGTGCTGCTCTTTACCTCGCAGTCATTTATGGAGGTTCCTGTTTTCCTTACCGTATTCGGCGTCAGTGCGCTTTTAAACATGGGAACCAACTATTGGTTCGGTGAGATTTCCTACATTACAAAATCCATTGCGGTGGTGCTGCAGCTGGCCCTGGCAATCGACTATGCAATTATTTTATCACACCGTTTTGCAGAAGAAAAACGAACCAAGAACGCTTACGATGCCATTGTGGCTGCCCTTTCAAAGGCGATTTTGGAGATCAGCTCCAGCAGCCTGACTACTATCGCTGGACTTGCTGCCCTGGTGGTTATGCAGCTGAAGATCGGACAGGACATGGGTATGGTGCTTTGTAAGGGCATTTTGTGCAGCCTGATCACCGTATTTTTCCTGATGCCGGGGCTCTTGCTGATGGCGTCAAAGTGGATCGATAAAACAGAACACAGATCCTTTGTGCCGGACATCAGTGAGTTTGGAAAAGGAATTTTAAAGCTGCGCAATATAGTGCCGATTATATTTTTGGTTCTGACGGTCGGGTGTATCTTTTTCTCATCAAAGTGTGATTACGCATTTGATACCAGTTCGGTCAGCGCCAGTAAGCTGAACGAGGATAGCCTTGCAAAGCAGAAGATCCAAAACACCTTTGATACGGATAACACGCTGGCGGTGATTATCCCGAAAGGGGAATATGAGAAAGAGGCAAAAATTCTGGAAAATGTAGAGCAGATGCCGGGCATTACATCGGCCCTCGGTCTTTCCAACACCAAAATTAACGATAATTATATGCTGACAGATGCCATTACGCCGTTGCAGTTTTCCGAGCTGACCGGCATTGACATTGAGATGTGCCGGATTTTATACCAGGCGTACGGCGCATCCCATAAACAGTATCAGTCGATCTTTCAAAACTCGGACGAATATCGGATCCGCATCTTAGATTTGTTCCTCTTTGTCCATGAACAAATGAATTTGGGCGTCATTTCCTTAGACGATGAGATGACCGATAAGGTCAACGAACTCTACGATACCCTCTCCGATGCGAGAGCGCAGCTGGAGGGCGAGAATTATTCGCGCCTGATCTTTACCTATTCCGGCGAAATTGAAAGCGATGATAATGTAACGCTGACCGACGGTGTGCGCAAGGAGGTAAAACGGTTTTATAACGATCCGATCCTTGCCAGCAATACGGTGAGCAGCCTTGATTTAAAGAGTTCGTTTAGCGGCGATAATAATAAAATCAGTATCTTAACGCTCTTGGCCGTGATTATCATTTTGCTGTTTACCTTCCAGTCGGCGGTGGTACCGTTTTTGCTGGTGCTCACCATACAAGGCAGTATCTGGATGAATTTCTCGTTCCCGTACCTGACCGGAAAGCCACTTTACTTCCTTGGTTATTTGGTCGTCAGCTCGATCCAGATGGGTGCAACCATCGACTATGCGATCGTTTTTGCAAACCGATACCTTGGACTGAAAAAGGAAAAACCGGTGGAGGATGCGGCGGTACAGGCGCTGAACGAGGGATTCCCGACAATTTTCACCTCCGGGAGTATTATGACAGTTGCGGGATTTTTGGTCGGTTTAAAGTCATCCGATCCGACGATTGCGTCACTGGGTATTTGCTTAGGCCGCGGCACGTTGATTTCGATTATCCTGGTTATGCTTGTGCTGCCCCAGATTATGGTCGTATGCGACAAACTGGTGGATAAGGGCGCGTTTGAGCGCAGCAACAAAGATAAAACGCCGCAGGCAGACGAAAACGGCATTGTATATGTCAACGGCAGAGTGCGCGGATACGTCAACGGCTTTGTTGACGGCAGCCTGCACGGCGTGATTCGCGGTGAAATTCATGCAAAGGTCGATGTCGGCACTTCGGTAAACAAGCCGCCGGCCATTACAGACGGAAAGCCGCCGAAACCGGCAGCGGATACCGAGACGGAGAATGGATAGAAAGGGGCGAGCAATCTTGCAGAAAAGGAAATACACAAAAATGACGCGCATCGCAAAACGAGGCTGCTGCCGGATTGTATCCTGCATTCTTTTGACGGCGGTACTTTTTGCCGCGGTTCCTTATGCCAATATCGCGGCGGACGAGAGCGTCATCAGCATCAGTACGGCAGAGGATTTAAAAAATCTGGCAAACAATTGTGTCTATGATGCGTACTCAAAGGATAAAAAGGTCATTTTAAATAACGATATCGATTTGGCCGGAGAGAGCATCAAACCAATTGCTGTCTTTTCCGGGACGTTTGAGGGAAATAACCATACCATCAGTAATTTTGTTTTGGAAGAAAAGGGTTCCGAAAAGGCGTTTATCATTCGCCTGGCCGAAAATGCAACGGTAAGGAGCCTGACGCTTTCCGGCGAGATTAACGTCGTGCCGGAGCAAAAGGCATCTACGGGTTTTAAAAGCACCCTTTCCAACATGGCAAAAAGCTTTGGCTTAAAATATGAAGACGACACAGAAAGCACGACCAACGTCGGCGGTATTGTGGCAACCAACTACGGCTCGGTGGTTGGCTGTGTGTTCCATGGGAAAATCACGGGCGATACCGCAGTCGGCGGCATTGTGGGCGAAAACCGAAGCAGCGGTGTGGTCGATTATTGTACCAACGATGCCGCGATCGTCGGCAAGTCACAGGTCGGCGGCGTGGTCGGCAACAATGCCGGAAGAATTGAAAGCTCCGGCAATTTTGGCGCAGTAAATCAGGAGCTGGACGCGGTCTATTCAGACATCGGCGGCATCGCCGGAAAGAACAGCGGTTTGATTCGCGGCTGCAACAACGGCGGCGAGATCGGCACCAATGGAATCGGCAATAATATCGGCGGTATTGCCGGGCGGCAAAAGGGTCGGATTACCGCATGCAATAACTATAAGACGGTCTGGGGACGCAAAAACGTAGGCGGCATTGCCGGCCGTTTTGAGCCGTTTACGGATATCGATCTCTCCGCAGAGGGGATCAAGGATTTGGTACAGACCGGTGTTGACGATTATAAGCAAACCAAAGAAAAGATTGAAAATTATGCGGACAAGGTCGGCGATAAAACGACCGGCATATTAGACGATATTCATTCGGTAACGGGAGATTTGGCAAGCGCTGCATCGTCACTGCGATCCGGCGGCGGGAAAATCGGCGAGCTGGAGAACGGGATTCTTTCGGTGACCGATTCATTGACTAATCTTACCAACCGTCTGAGCGGTGAGGAGCTTGATCGGGTCAACGAGACCATGGATAAGGTGCGCTCTGCTACGGATCAGCTGCCGGATACCTTAGACCGTATCAGCGGTGCAGCGGACGGTATTGCAGACGCGGCAAGCGGCATCGATGAGATGGCGTCCAGCCTTTCCGGAAATGTCGATACCGGCATGGAGGATGCAAGGGCGCGCCTTGATGATTTGCAGCAGAGACTGGACGACTTAGACCGCCTGGAAAATGACTATTTAATCCCGGCGCAGGATGATCTGAAAGATATTCATGACGAGATTTTGAAACTGTCGCGTTCGCTCCGCCGTGATTTTGCGGATATTTCGGATGCGATCACCGGGCCGCTGAATCGGGTTGACCGTGTGATGCAGGATGTTTCGGATCGGATTCAAAAAATACGTGATGCCATTGATAAGCTGCACAAGCTGCTGGATGATTTGCTCCAAAAGCTTCCGCAAAAACCCTCCAATGAAAGTGCCCAAAAGACGGTTGGATTTTTGTCATCATGGTTTGATCGGTGGATTGACCGCTTTACCACAACCGTTTATGCGGACGAGGAGGAGAAGGTTGTCTCGGTTGAGGCGCCGCTCTACCGTGCGGTGGGCAGCGAATGGGTCGACATGGCAATCATCGACCAATGCTATAACGAAGGCGAGATTAACGGCGGCAGCTATGCCGGCGGCATCGCCGGGAATGTCGGCGTGGAATCTTCGGTCAAGGACGGAGAAAATGTAGAGCTGTCTAACCCCGACATTGTGGATTTAAAGGGATATGTAAAAGCAACAATACGGGAGTGTATTGCGTCACAGAATGTAACTGCAAAAGAGGGGTATGCCGGCGGCATTGCCGGGAGTGCCCCGATCGGCTGGATTTATGATTCGGCTGCCGGCGGTGAAATCAAGGTGACCGACGGTGAATACGCAGGCGGCATTGCCGGTTACCATGACGGAAGTATCGAACGCTGCGTTGCCATTACGGATTTAGAGGCGAAAAACTATATCGGCGGTATTGCCGGCAAGGGAAAAAACATCAGGCAAAGCTATGCCCTGCCGCGCTATCAGACCGAGGCGGAGCATCACGGCGCCATTGCCGGAATGGTAACCGGAAAGATTGAAAACAACTATTTTATCAGCGAGGGTCTGCCGGGAATGGATGGCGCCGATTTTGAGTCTGCTGCTGTTGCACTTCCGGCGGCGGAGATGGTCGGAACCGACACGCTGCCGGCTGCTTATGCAGGCTTTGCGGCAGAGGACTGGGTGATGGGCAGTGACGATATCTACCTGCCGCAAATCGCAGCCATTGCCCATGCGGATAACGCCCACAACGCAAGTCTGCTGCAAGGAAAATCGGCAGAGATGGCAAGGTTCCATTTTCAGGTTTCCTTTTATCAGGACGATCAGCAGCTGGCACATTATACTGTGGATTATGACACCGTACTCTCCAAAGAAATGATCCCGGTACTTCAGGAGAAAGACGGCTTTTGTCCGCAGTGGGATAAGGACGTGACACAGCCGATCCGAAGAAATACAGCGTTTTATGCCGATTATCAGGATGCGACAACCACAATTGCAACCTCGGAAAATCCGCCGGTTTTGCTGGTAGAGGGGAATTTCCCCGATGGCACAACGCTGACCGCAAGCGTGATTGATTGGGCGCTGGATATCAACCGCCCCTATCGGAAGATTGCGGCATATACCTTTCATGTTTCGCCGGAATATCAAGGAAAACTCCGCGTTCATATCCGCGATGAGTCCGGCAAGGGCGATAAAATTGCGATTGTGAAGAACGGGAAAAATGAAGTGATTGACTGCGAGAGAGACGGCAATTACCTGATTTTTTCGCTGGACGAAGAACAGGATTTTGTGGTATTACACCAAGGACACGGCATAGGGTTCTGGATTTTGCTTTTCATGGGAATTGCAATTATCCTCCTGGCGCTGCTGCTTGGATATCGGTTCCTGAAGAAGAAAAACAAGATTCCCGCGTGGCAGATGCCGTGGCAAAAGGCCGAAATTTCAGCCTTGCCGTCGGGAGAGGAGACCGGCAGACTGCCGGAGGGATCGGACGAGTAGCTTTGTAAGTTTAAATTTTTGCAGCATTTTGGTTTGAAGGATGCAGCACTCTGGCATAAAGCCAAAGTGCTGCATTTTTTTCTCTGATTTTGGAACACTAAAAAAAACAAAGAATGGAGATCAAAAATGCAGCAGACAATTTGGAATGAGGATATTAAAATGCCGCAGTATCCGTCGCTTTCCGGCGACTGTAAAACGGATGTGTTAATTGTAGGCGGAGGAATGTGCGGCCTTTTGTGTGCCTATTTTTTAAGCTGGACAGGTCTTGACTACTGCCTGGTTGACGCCGGAAGAATCGGCGAGGGCATCACGGGAAAGACAACGGCAAAAATTTCCGTATTGCAGGGATTTACCTATCAGAATATTATGCAAAAGCTTGGCAGAGACGCGGCGCGGCTCTATTTGGAATCCAACGAATCAGCACTGGAGCGTTACGCAAATATCGCGCAGAATGTAGATTGCGATTTTCGGCGGAAAACGGCGTATACCTACACCATGAAGGATCGGGAAAAGCCGGAGACGGAGGTTAGAACGATCCGCTCGCTGGGCGGAAATGCGGAGTTTGTCTCACAGACAGAGCTTCCGTTTGCAACACTTGGCGCGGTGAAAATGAAAAAGCAGGCCGAGTTTCACCCCTTAAAGTTTATTCGGGGAATCAGCCGTGGACTTCACCTTTATGAAAATACCAGAATCAAAAATATCACGGGAAAAAAGGCGGTCTATGACCGCGGAACCATTACCGCAAAGAAAATCATTCTGACGACCCACTTTCCGTTTTTGGATCGCATCGGCGGATTTTATCTAAAGCTGTACCAAAACCGCTCTTATACACTGGCGCTTAAAAATGCGCCGCGTCTGCACGGAATGTACGTCAACGGTGACGGAAACGGCGTATCGGCAAGATCACAGGGAGAATATATGCTGCTGAGCGGCGGTGCGCACCGAACCGGGAGAAAATGCGGCGGATGGAGGGAGCTGCAAAGCTTTGCATCGCACTACTTTCCGTACGCAAAAGAAAATTTTGCGTGGGCAGCACAGGATTGTATGAGCCTGGACGGACTGTCTTATGTTGGAAGATACTCGGCGCTTACCCCGGATTACTACGTTGCGACCGGGTTTAACAAATGGGGCATGACCGCCTCCATGAGTGCGGCAATGCTGCTGCGTGATTTGATTTTGGAACGGGACAATGAAATGGAAAAAATTCTATCGCCCCAGCGCAGTATTTGGCACAGGCAGTTGTTTTGCAACGCCGG
>URTH01000036.1 GCA_900550775.1 uncultured Eubacteriales bacterium
GCTTTATATTTGCGTGTTGTTATTCCCGACCATGCTTTTGTAATTTCATCGGTCAAAACGGCATACTCAATTCCTTTTTTAACGCCGCGGTTATCCCATTCGTCTGTGAGTTCTTTTCGCACCTGAATCGCTTGTAAGCGTTGATTGATCCATTCCCTTGTATAGCCTTTTTTTAAATACGTTGCAAGTGCTCTGTCTATCGTAAGCTCCGGGTCGATGGTTTCGTCAATTCTTTCGGCGCCGACTTGTGCAAGCCATTGTTTAAAAGGTTCCGCTTTGGGCGATGGTATTGACTGTATGATTCGCAAAATTTGCTCTGTTGTTGCAACATCTGTTAAACGCCTTTTCCCATCTGCGGCGATCATTTTCAACTGGTGACAATTTGTCACCGTTTCATTTCCTTCGTCTTTTAACCGTTGTTTCAGCTTATTCCAATACTTTCTGCCGTCGACGCTGTCTGTCAGAACAGATACAACATCGACAACCGAAAAATACCATTCTTCGTGCTCGCTGTCCCACGCGGTACGGATTTTTTTATTTTCAAATATTTGTATATTGTTTTCCACTATGTACACCTCCATAAAAAGGGTTGTTTTTATTTTAGCACATTTTTTTTAAGAAATCCATACATCTGCAAAAATAACGGTAATACTTACAAAAACGGTCTTAATCAAGGCCGCTTTTGTATACCGTTTTTAATCATATTCGTTTGCCGAGGCGGAGGAAGGCGGCGGTAAATGCCAGGTGCCGGTCGGTTTGTGTCAATGTCATCTGTGAGGGCGACCCGCTGGAGATTTATACAGAGAGCAACGGCACGGTGATCTTTAAAAAATATTCTCCCATCGGCGAGCTTGGCGAGTTTGCGTCACAGTATGCAGAATCCCTGTCAAAAACCACCGGAATCCCGGCGTGCATCACGGATAAAGATAACGTCATTGCGGTGTCCGGCGCCCCCAAAAAAGAACTGCGCGAGAAAAAGGTGTCCGGGGATCTGGAACGGGTTATGGCGTCAAAGTCGGTGTTTTTGGCGGGTTCCGGGGATAAAACCATACAGATTCTGGACGGCAGCGATCAGTATGGCGCCGGTGTGGTTGCACCGATTGTATTTGAAGGGGACAGCATCGGTTCTGTGATCTTTTTGGCAAATGCCGGCGGCCGTGTCGGTGAGG
This sequence comes from uncultured Eubacteriales bacterium, assembly GCA_900550775.1. GTDB lineage: Bacteria > Bacillota > Clostridia > Monoglobales > Monoglobaceae > Ructibacterium. The sequence continues at coordinate 1,170 of URTH01000036.1, forward strand.
TGGAAAGCAAGCTGGCCGAGGCGGCAGCCGGATTTTTGGGCAGAACAATGGAATAGGAGGGATCGTATGCTGCAGGACGTAGAGCTTTTAAATCATATTCATCAAAACGCGGATATGGCACGGGACAGTCTGAGACACGTTTTAGAGCTTTCGCACAGTGACCGGTTTTCTGACGCGATACGGACGCAGATTGACGGCTATACCAAGGCATATGAGACCAGCGACAGAATGCTTGCCGAGCGCGGATCGGTCGGCAAGGACGCACGCCCCATGTCAAAGACCATGGCTAATGTTACCGGCAGAATGGAATCCATGATGGATCCGACCGATTCGAGATTGGCCGAAATGGTGATTAAGGGCAGCACCATGGGAATCACCAAACTGACAAAGCAGCTGCATGACTATCAGAGCGAGGATCAGGAGGTCAGGGAGTTTGCTGAAAATCAGATCAAACGGGAACAAAGCAATATCGAACGAATGAAGCCCTTTTTATAAAAAGCAAGAGGGATTTCGCCCAATCGAACGAAATGAAATTACTGAAAAAAGAACGCACAGGCAGTAACCCTGTGCGTTTTTTCGTAATCTGATATCAGTTATTCGGACATCTTTAAAACGAAATTTCAAAATCCGGGATTTGTGCCTTTGTATTTTAGGATGCCCCCGGTGTGCTGTGATAATACTTTTTATAGGCGCGGATGAAAGAACTGCTGTCCGAGAAGCCTACCTCTGCCGCCACCTGTTTGATGGAAATGTCCTTTTGCGCCAGCTTTTCTTTGGCCTTTTCCATGCGAAAGGCGGTCAGATAGGTGGTAAAATTGTCTCCGACAATATTCTTAAACTGCCGGCTGAGATAATAGTAATTCAGCCCCATATAATCCGCCAGATCCTGCAAAGACAGATCACGGTTCATATAGTTTTCTTCGACAAATTTGCTCACCCGCCGATGCAGCATCGCGTTTCTGTCCACGCCGGCCATACGCCGGCACAGAGCCAGGCAGCACTGGCGCACAATCTCAAAGCCGCTCTCGGCATTGGGGTTATGAAGTGCATTGTGGCAAACCCGTCTGTATTTGCTGTTCTCCACCGCATCCTGATCAAAAATGTTGTCAATGAGCTTGTATAAAAGCTGCACCATGGCGGAGATCAGGCAGGTAAGCGAGCTGGGACTTAAATACCGATCCCGAAAATGGGTGTTATAGATCTGATCCAGCAATTCCTCCGTCAGCTCCGGCTCTCCGTTTTTAATATTCCGCATCAGAGCCATTTCCTGCTCCACCGAGTAAAAGATTTTTTCGCCCTCATCATTTTGAATCTGATCCAGACGCACCGCCTGTCCCGGGTGCTTTCGCACCGCGCAGTAGAGCGCAACCGCCGCATTGTTATAGGCATACCACAAATGTTCCATATCGGTGTCCTGGCTGTCAATTCCCACACTAACCGTCAGAGCGCGTTCTTCGCACGCCCCAATGATTTTCGGCCAAAGTGCGTCAATCCCGTCGTCGCGGTCATAGCTGAGCACGCATGCTAAGTTGTCCGACATTTGTACCAGCCGGTAGGAGCCGTCCCACCGATCCAGTACCGTCCTGGCCGCCTCGGCAATCTGCGCCCAGCCGCTCTCGCCAAGACCGCCGGTATCCAGCCACTTTGTGTTATCCACGCCCAGTAGCGCCAGCCGAATCTTTTTGCCGGTCAGTCCCATACTGTGCTGCAGTCCCTCCGTGTCCTTCTGCATATGCAAAAGAAGATTGATCAGCGTCTGGTCGCGCTCTCTGTCTACATAGCGGCGCAGACTCTCGGTGAGCGCATCATTTTCGTCAAACACTTGCAAAATCGGCTGCTGCAGCCGTTGAAAGCTCCGCCGGGCAAGCGCTAAGCTAATGCCCAGGCACAGCAGCAGAAGCAATAAAAACAACCCGGCAAACCAATCTGCGTTTCCGCTGAGATTGCTGCCGTGAAATACATAGATGTATTTCATGTTCGCCATTTGGGAGCCACGCCAAATCACGGTGTCCACGCCATCCCGAAAAGAGCCGGACGAACCGGAAAGCCGGCTCATATCCACTGTCGCGTCAAAGCCGGCCGTGCTTAAAACGGGCTGGCCGTTTTCTTGCACCAACGCCATGCCGCGATCCGCCGGTGCTGCGGCGTCCGAAAAGGGGTACAGCCGCTCTAAAATCCGTTCAAAGCTAAACACCATCAGAAAAACGCTGCCGCCTTGCCGGTCGGCATACCGCAGGGGCTGACAGTAGACCACGTAGTCGGGCTGCCGCTCAAACCCGTTTCGGCTGGCGGCAAAAAATGCCCGGTCGGCGCCGCTGCTGAACAACTCCTGCCACCAGGAGAGATCGTATGCGGTATCGTGCAGATATTGGTTAAAATATTCCTCAACGCTATAATTAAGGTCACTGTCCAAAATGGTTCCGCTTCGGGGCAGAAAGACCCCCACCGATTTGATCGCGCCGTTGCCGGACGCCTGCATCGCCAACTCCTTGCGGGCGTAGTAGTAGTCCATGGCATCGGTGCTGAGCTGGTCACTGTAACGGATTAAATGCTGCACGTCCTCGTTTCGGCTGATGCCGAAGGCAACGCTGGCTGCGTTTTCAAAAAAGGAGTCTATGGTGCTTTGGGTTTGCAGCAGTATACTCTCGTTGAGAGCCTGTGCATGATTGGCAAGACGGCCAAAGAAGAGTGACACTGCCACGGCACCGACAATCACAATAGGGCCGATGATGATAATTAAATACGACCAAAACAACCGCCGAAAAGATTCTGCCCGATGCATTCGTTTTCCCCCTATCCCATTTGATCCTTTTGCCGCCGCCGCGACCCTTAAATTTCTGATATAAAACTATAACATATTTGGTTTATTTTTGCAATAACATTTTTTTCCAGCGCTTATTTTACCGCTCCTTTTCACCCCCGTTTTGCCGCCGATTTTGCATTCTTATTACGTCAAAGACAGAATTTGCGGTGCCGAAACCATACGTTTTTATGGGAAATACGCCGTTTATAAAAAATAGGCGCAAATTGAGCACATAAGTCAAAAAAAGCTGATAGACAAAAGGAGGCGGCAGATGTTATAACGTAAGTACGAGGTAAGAGGCGATTTATCGCTTTTTAAAATTTTAATTTTCAATCTAAGGAGGAGAATATGGTGAAAAAGAAAAACAGATGGCTATGTGCTGTATTGGGGGTTTCGCTTGTGGTGACCCTGTCGGGATGCGGAAAGGATAAGAAAGCCGACAAGGCAGCGTCTTCCGGTGAGATGCCGGAGACATTGGAGATATTTGCGCCTCTCGGCAGCCACGCACGGTCGGCCGGCGCCAAAGACGCCAATGATATGCTGCCCTTTCAGTTAATGGAGGAGATGACCGGCGTTCATGTGGATTGGCAGCATCCGCCCGAGGGAGCCGGGGATGAGAAATTTAATCTGCTGATTGCCTCCGGTTCTTTGCCGGATATGATCGTGTATAACTGGCGGCAGGTTTCAGGGGGCGCCCGGATGTATGCAGAGGATGATATTATCGTACCTCTTCAGGATAAAATCAATGATAATATGCCCAACCTGAAAGCATTTAATGAAGAAAGACCCGATATTAAAAAGCAATATACCGAGGACGACGGCAGCATCTTCTACATTCCCTTTATTCGGGCAGATAAGGAACTGAATGTGTACCTCGGTCCGCAGATCCGCAGAGACTGGCTGGATAAGCTGGGACTGGATGTTCCCTCAAATACGGATGAACTGTATGAAGTGCTGAAGGCGTTTAAGACGCAGGATCCGAACGGAAACGGCCAGGTAGACGAGGTCCCCATGACCGGCAGTCTGATGGACAACCCCGCCTTTGGAATCGGAAATCTTTTATGGGCATTTGGAACGCACTATAGTTTTTATGTCAAGGATGGAGAGGTGCGTTACGGCATCCTGGATGACAGAATGGAAGAGGGAATGGAGTACATCGCAAAGCTTTACCGCGAAGGGCTGATCGATGTAGACTTTTTGATTAACGACCGCACCAAGATGGATGCGAAGATGATGGGCGACCAGTCGGGGTTTGTGTTTACATTCCAGCCGACGATGTATTCGACCAACATGAACGACGGCACAAGAAAGGTAGAGGGTATTCCTTTCCTGAAAGGCCCCCATGGGGATCAGAACGTGTTTATTCCCGATTACGCCAACAGCACCACCGCGACCAGTATTGCGATCACCACTGCCAACAAGAACCCGGAGGGCAGTTTAAAGTGGCTGGATAACTTCTTTGGCGGCAAGGGACTGGAATATATGAATTTTGGAAAAGAGGGTCTGACTTTTAACTGGGAGGACGGATATCCCAAGCTGACCGATTATCTGCTCAACAACCCGGATGGCATTGATCAGATCTCTATGTGCGGCATGAATTTAGGCGCCTATGATTCGACTTTTCCCACCTTGCAGGATTGGAGATATTATGAGCAGACCCTGAGCGACTGGGGCAGAAATGCCATTGAAACCTGGGCGAATAACGCAGATACCAGCGGAATTTTGCCACCCTTGAGTTTTTCTGCTGAGGAGAACGAGAAGATTAACCGTGTAATGACCGATGTTGAAACCTATGTATCGGAGTCCTTAAGCAAGATTGTTGTCGGCAATGAGCCGGTTTCCTTCCTGAGTACGGTACAGAACCGGGTAAAAGAGATGGGAATCGAGGACGTTTTGAAGATTTATAATGACGCATATCAGAGGTACATGGCAAGATAAGCGTGTTCAAATCAAGAATAAAGGAGAGACAGTACTATGAAAACAGCATCAAGTCTGCCTGTGGGGCGTGCAGCGTCCCGAAGGGGAGGCACGGCCCGGCAGACATGGAACAAGATATTAAAGTTTAAGCATATTTATCTAATCCTGCTCCCCACCCTGTTGTATTTTCTGATTTTTTGCTACGGCCCTATGTTTGGTGCGGTCATTGCCTTTCAAAAGTTTTCCATCACCAAGGGAATTTTCGGAAGCGCTTTTGTGGGGCTTGCCAACTTTCGGGATTTTTTAAGCAACTATAAGTTCTGGCAGCTGCTGCGCAACACCATTTCCATCAATGTACTGGGTTTAATTTTTGGCTTTCCTGCGCCGATCATCTTTGCGCTGCTGCTCAATGAGCTTCGCTCGCAGCGGTTTAAAAAGACGATCCAGACCATTGTTTATATGCCGCACTTCATCTCGGTGGTGGTAGTTTGCAGCATGGTTTTGACCTTTGTAGCCAGTGATGGATTTATCAACACTATTTGGAAGGTCATGGGCGGCGAAACGGTTCCTTTTATGACCCAACCAAAATATTTTTGGGGAATCTATGTGATATCCGACATCTGGCAGGGACTTGGCTGGAACAGTATCATCTATATGGCGGCGCTTGCCGCGGTGGATGTTCAGCTCTATGAGGCAGCCACCATTGACGGCGCCGGCCGCTGGAAACAGATGATCCATGTGACCCTGCCGGGGATTGCGCCCACCATTATGATTCTGCTGATTATGCGAATCGGTCAGATGCTCAGCATCGGGTATGAAAAGATTATGCTGCTGTATAATCCCAGTATTTATGAGACGGCGGATGTCATTTCTACCTATGTATATCGGCGTGGTTTGCTGGACAACGATTACAGTTACAGCGCTGCCGTGGGATTATTCAATTCGGTGATTAACTTTATGCTGCTGCTCTCGGCGAACTTTGTCAGCAAACGAGCTACCGGCAACGGGTTGTGGTAAAGGAGGAATCGATGATGGTATACAAAAAGACACTTGGCGATCGCATTTTTAATGCGGCGAACTTCATTTTTATGATTTTGATTATGCTGATCATGGTTTACCCCTGCTGGTACGTGCTTATGGCGTCCTTCAGCGACCCTGTTGCAATCTACGGTAACGGGGGAATCCTGCTCTGGCCGAAACATTTTGGAATTTATACCTATCAGGAAGTACTCAAAAATTCCCAGGTGTGGCTGGGATACCGCAATACGGTTTTGTATGTGGCCTGCGGCGGATTGCTCAGCTTATTTCTCACGATCAGTGCGGCCTTCTGCCTGACCCGAAGAGGGCTACCGGGACGAAACGGGATTTTGTTTCTGATTCTGTTTACCATGTATTTTTCGGGCGGCTTGATTCCCAGCTATCTGGTCGTCCGAAGTCTCAAGCTATTGGATACGCCCTTTGCCGTACTGCTGCCGGGGGCGGTGAGCACCTATAACCTGATTATCACGATTACCTATTTTAGAGGGCTGCCGTACGAGCTGGAGGAGGCGGCCAAGATTGACGGAGCCGGCGACTATACGGTGCTGTTCCGCATCATGGTTCCTTTGGCTACGCCGATCATTGCGGTGATTGCCCTGTATTATATGGTAGGAATCTGGAACAACTACTTTACGCCGATGCTCTATTTAAACAAACGCAGTCTGTTCCCTTTGCAGCTATTTTTGCGTGAAATCCTGATTCAGAATAATACGGCGTCGATCACCGCCAGCCAGTCGGATTCGGCACAGGCCTATGCGGAAAACGTGAAGTATGCCATTATTGTGGTGTCCACTGTGCCGGTTATGTGTATTTATCCGTTCTTGCAGCGGTACTTTGTCAAGGGCATTATGATTGGCGCCATCAAGGAATAGGAGGAGATAGCATGAGTGATTGTCCAGAGTATTGGAAAACCACCCTGGAAGAGATCGATCAGCAAATGTTTGGTGTAAAAAAAGGAAAACGCAGAATCCTCTGCGTCTCGCCGGGCGGCCGGCCGGTATACGCGGCGTTTTACGGCACGAAGAATCAAATTAACCGCACGGCGAATTTGAGCAGTGCGCTGGGGGCAGGAGATCCAAGCTGCTTTGTCAACCGTAACGATGCCGCTTGGCGGCCAACGCTGCTGCTGGCAGGCTGCATCCACGGCGGCGAGTTCGAGGGGACGGCGGCGCTGCTGAATCTGATTTCGGTGATGGAGCGCGGGACGGATTTGGCAGGAGATGCGAATGCCGCGCTTTTGTCAAAGCTGCATCAAATTAATCTGCTGATTCTGCCCTGTGTCAATCCGGACGGGCGTTCTCACGTTCCGTTTGCCACCATGGTAGGCAGAAGCTTTAACGAATTGCGTTATTACAACCAAGGGACATGGCCGGACGGCAGCCTTTGCGGATGGCCGGAATGCAAGAAGATACACCCCATAAAGGGGAAGGTGGGTTATCTTGGCGGATATTTTAATGATGACGGGGTTAACCTGATGCACGACAATTTCTTTGGCAAGAAGGCGGCCGAGACCGAGGCGCTGTTGCAAATGACCGAGGCGTATGCGCCGGATTTTTCGGTTCTGCTTCACGGCGGAACCAATAGCATCAGTCATATAATCGCGCCAACCTATGCGCCGCCAGCCATTACAGATGAGGTCGTTCGGTTTGGCGATGCCATGCGCTGTCGTTGTTTGGCGGAAAATTTGCCCTTTGCAGGGGGAGTCAGCGGCGGAGAGGATCAAGACCCGCCGGTATCCTTTAATCTGATTTCTGCCATGTATCATCTGTGCGGCGCGCCCTGCATCACCTACGAGTCTAATCAGGGGCTGACGGATGGAGAAACAGACGTTTCCATGACGCACGCCCAGATTTACCGCCAGCATTGGATACTTTTTGAAACCCTGTGCGACCATTTGTTAGATAAATAGATGATAGGAAAATAAAGACTACGGAGCAAGGAGGAGATGTAAATTGAAGAGAAACAAACGCCGTTTTAAAAGGCTGACAGCGATTGTCCTCAGCCTGTGTATACCGATTGTGTCTGTGACCGGGTTTGCGGCGTGGGACGGTTATCAAAGCAGCGGCAGCGGTGAGGGGAGCGGCACGGTCATGATTGCGGACATGAACCTGCTGACCAGCATCACATCGGCAACCAATTTGGTGCCATCGACCAAGATTACCGGCGATGCGATGTATACCGGGCGCTGGAATGAACATAAGAGCAAGGGGAGCATGAAGATCAATAAGGTTCCCAGGGATTGGAGCAATTATGAGACGCTGCGGCTGAAGATTTATTCCGCAAAGGCCACCGGCGCCAAGGTGACCGTGGTGATTTACAGTGATTATGTTCCTTCGCCGGGAACGTCCAGCTCTTACCACAATTATGCTTTTACGATTGACTGGGACGGCTGGAAAACCATAGATATCCCCCTGGGCAGCATCAATCGCTATAATAATGCCAGCTACGCCAAGGTCAACGAGATTCTCTTTTCTGCCAATGGCTGGGGTGCAACACCAAGCGCAGAGTCGGATTTGTATTTCGATTCCATTGTTGCCTACGAGAAGGGCGGCGACGGCACGGATGCGGGATCGAGCCTTTCCGGCTATGACAAAACCCTGCAGGACGCGTTCTGCAATGCGATGGGAGACGGCATGGCGTTGTATACCTTTTCGGGGAATATGTTTGCCGGCGGCAAGGTTGTGCCGCTGAGCAGCGCCGATTCTACTGTTCGGACAACCGTGCTTGGCGGTACGGTGATGACCCCGGCCGCAGCCCTTGCAACGGGTCTCGGCGCAGAGATTTCGGGGGACGAAAGCAGCCGTACCCTGCGCCTTAAGAATCACACGATCACAGTGAACGCAGACAAGACGGACTGTGTCATAGACGGAGGTGCGGCGCAGCTGCCGCAAGCGCCCTTTATAGAGGGTGAGACGGTTTATGTTCCGGCTGAGGCAGTCGGCGCCGCGCTGGGAAAGAAAACGGGCGCCTTTGGCGACCTCACCGTTTTAGCCGGTGACGAAACCATGCAAAAATTAGTATCTGCAACACATTTAACGGAGGTTGGTTCTTTCATGATTGCGAATGTTCCTTTTGATCCCGATACCGTGACCCACGAGGATTTTGTGGAGTTAAAGAATAAGTGGCGGGAACGTCTGGTGGGCAGTGAACAGATCAACGATCTGTCCAACGAGTATATTGCAAAAAAGATTAGTGACATTAACAATCGGGGCCAGAGCGCATGGGATGCCATGAATAAGGATAAGGACGCAAAGGTTCTGTTCGGGACAACGCCCATCACCGCCTCAGCGGACATGGGCGCGCAGTTTAAGCATATGTACTTCATGACGCTGGCATACGGAACCTATGGCACTGAGCTATATCACAACAAAAAGCTTAAGCAGGATATTTTGTATGCACTGGAATGGCTGCGGGACAACCTGTATGGCCCAAACGAGATGGAGGGTCACGGCTGGAGGGACGTATTTGCCTATAACTGGTGGGACTGGTATATCAATGTACCGATGAAGCTGCTGCCATCTTTGCTGATTTTAGAAAACGAGATCAGCGGTGAGATGATTAGCCGTCATACCGAGATGTGGGAGTATGTACGTACCCACATGCGCCAAACAAAAAATCTTGCAGAGGCGCAGTCCCGTATCCAGGTCGTTACCATGTCGGCGGCGCTCCAAGAGGATCCCGATCTTATGCAGGAATGCATGGAGGACTTTGAGCTGATTTTGCGTCCAACCACGTCCGGCGAGGGAGTTTACGACGACTTTACCTACTTAAATCATGGGGTATATCCGCTGGTAGGCATGTATGGCGCGGCCTGCCTGGGCGATCGCCTTATCACGGCGGCTTCCGTTCTTGCGGGCACCAAGTTTGAAGTAAACAGCATGTATAAGTATAATCAGGCGCTTTGGATTTACAACACCTTTGATCCTCAGATGTACCACGGGAACATTATGGCATGGGGCAATGGACGTGCACCGGGCGCCGGCGCCGAAAACGGAAGAATGGTGGTTGTTGCGGCCGTGGATTTGCTGGGCGCTTTTTCCGACGATGATGATCAGATGCTCAAGGAATTTATCCATCGTCATGTGGACGATAAGAATATGAAGAAGGTTATCAGCCAGATGTCGATTGCCCAGATTGCAGATCTGGTTCATGTGATGGACGAGGAGATCGAGGTGCCGGAGAGAAACTATGCGCATGTATATTATCACGGCGATACCGTGGTATGGCACCGTGCCGACTATGCGGTCGGGATTCATATGAGCTCAAACCGTATCGGCAACTATGAGTGTATCAACGATGTGAACAGGACCGGCTGGTATCAGGGGGACGGCGGCGTTTTGTTCTATAATACCGCGGACACGACCGATCCCTTTGCGCCAAACTTCTGGAGTCAATCCAATCCGTACCGCGTTCCCGGTACGACCGAGGACGTCCAGCCAAGACTTGCATCCAGTTATAGCAGCGCTTATCTCAGTCCGCCCACCTTTGTCGGCGGTGCCGAGATGGATCATCAGTACGTGACGGCGGCCATGGACTTTGAGGCCTTTCATAATGAGAAACCGCCTACGGCGGTGAATTCCGGCTACGGCGGTGACTTTGATCTGCATAACAATGACTTAAAAGCAAAAAAATCCTGGTTCATGTTTGATGATGAGGTGGTTGCGCTGGGCGCCGGTATCAACTCTACCACCGGCTTTGAAGTACAGACCACGGTGGATAACCATGCGATGAGCGGGATGAAGGAACCTGAGACCAACGCGCCTGCGGCCAATATTCCCATCGAATACAAGGTGAGTGACATCAGCGCTGCCGGCGATGACGGTAACCTTCCGGAAAACGTGTTAGACGGCGACTACGGTTCGCGCTGGTCCTTAGAGAGTGCAGGCAATGCTTGGCTGGAGCTGACCCTGGACGAAGTAAAGCCCATCGGTTATGTCGGCATCGCGATGTTTGGCGGCACCGGCGGCAAGCAGGCTATCTTTAAGCTGGAGCTTTCCGAGGACGGCGAAAACTGGCAGCAGGTCTTTGACGGACGCGCCAGCGGTACAACCGAGGCGCTGGAGGCCTATGACTGTAAGGGCATTAACGCTAAGTACATCCGATTTGTCGGCGCCGGGCGTACCAACAGCGCATGGAACAGTATCACCGAGTTTAAGGTCTATGCGCCGCAGCCGGACGGTCAGCTCCGCCTGGGGACCGATTCCGGCGGTGGTTTTATCTATGGACTGGAGAAGGTCACCGTGGACGGCAATGTGCTTAAAAATACGCTGGACGGCATCGATCAGACGTTTGAAAATGCGTCCTGGGCGCATCTGGAGGGCTATGCCGGATACTATTTCCCGCAGGGGGGAGCGCTGACCGCGTATAAAGAGAACAAGAGTGATCCGTATCTGGAACTGTTCTTAAGTCACGGCAAAAATCCCAAGGATGCCGCCTATGCCTATACCCTGCTGCCCAACCGTACGGCAGAAGAGACGGCGGCCTATGCGGCAAACCCGGATATTACTGTTTTAAGCAACACGGCGGCAATCCAGGCAGTCCGGGAAAAGAATACCAATATAACCGGTATGGTATTCTGGCAGCCGGGAACCTTTCACGGCTTTACGGCAAGCATACCTATGGTGGTTATGGTGAAGGAGACGGCAGAGGGAACCCAAATCGCCGTATCCGATCCGAGCATGAGCCACGGTTCTAACATGACTGACAGCCTTCAGGCGGCCGACTGCAACAACGGGATGTCCATCCATGATAAAACGGTCACACTGACCGTCAACCGCCCTTTGACGTTAGTGAGCGCGGATTCCGGCATTAAGGCGGAAACCAAAGCCGACTCCACCGTTTTAGAGATCAACTTTGGCTTGTCCGGAAAGACGCTTAGCGCCAAGCTACGTTAGAAAGAGTTGTCCGCCGGGTCGGGCATACCGACCCGGGGACACCAACGGAGCAACACAATGAAAAAAAGTAAAATAAAAAAGTATATATAGAAAATGAAAGGGTGAAATCAATGAAAAAAATAAGGTCAAGATTTTCACGTGTGATAGGGATGGCCGCAGCAGTGAGCTTGCTTTTATGCGGAAATTCCGCCATGGCGGCGTTTGATGTAAGCGATGCAAACGGCTATGACAGGCTGGTCGCGGAGACAGATTTTGAAGGGTATGCCAAGGAAACCGACCTTCCAAGTGCGGGCGGCACGTTGTTTGAGCATAAGGGTTCATCAAGTAAGTATCCGCCTAAAGCGGTAACGGGCCCTGCCGATGCAGTCGGCGCCGAAAAGCATACCATGACGGCAAGGCTGGATGCGGTTCCCGATGGCAGCAGTGATAATTATATCCGCCTTCGGTATCAGGTGATTGACCCGTTGTATAACAGCAGTCAAAATCCGAGCGGCGACTTTGCAAAGAAGCATCAGCTGGTAAAGCTGGAGGAGGATATTCTCTGGACAAGTACTGCTATTACGGGAGAAGTCAATTACATTGATTATGACTGTGAGAATGTGCAGGGACACGGAACAAGAGCCGGCGCAAGATTGATAAAGTTTGCAAACGGGACGATCACTGTTCCCTATGACACAACAAATGAACCGAACGCGCGTACAGTAACCTACGAGGCGAACCGCTGGTATCATCTGACCTTTTATGTGAACAGTGCGACCGGCAGG
>URTH01000037.1 GCA_900550775.1 uncultured Eubacteriales bacterium
TTGCGAGGAGCGAAGCGACGCGGCAATCTCAAGTTGGCAGCAACGAGTTCGCCGGAGGCTTTCCTGCAATTCCGGCCGGGTGCTGCGAGATTGCCACGGCTCCTGCGGAGCCTCGCAATGACAAACTTGGCAGCGCCTCCTTCCCGTGTCATTGCGAGGAGCGAAGCGACGCGGCAATCTCAAGTTGGCAGCAACGAGTTCGCCGGAGGCTTTCCTGCAATTCCGGCCGGGTGCTGCGAGATTGCCACGGCTCCTGCGGAGCCTCGCAATGACAAACTTGGCAGCGCCTCCTTCCCGTGTCATTGCGAGGAGCGAAGCGACGCGGCAATCTCAAGTTGGCAGCAACGAGTTCGCCGGGGCTTTCCTATGCTCCGGCCAGGTACTGCGAGATTGCCACGGCTCCTGCGGAGCCTCGCAATGACAAATCGGGGGCTATCACCAAAGCATTATATCGGCATTGTAAAATAGAACGTATTGATGCCGCCGCTGCTCTCGGCCCAGATGCGGCCGCGGTGCGCTTCGGCGATGCGGGCGGCGATGGCGAGGCCCAGGCCGTAGCTGTGGTTCATGGCGCGGGCGGAATCGACGCGGTAAAAGCGCTTGAAAATATCGCGGCACTCCTGCGGAGTGAGCGGCACGCCGGGATCGGCGACGGACAGCACGCAGTGCCGCCCGCCCTGCCGCGCAAGCGTCAGCAGCACCCAGCCGCCCGGCTGGGCGTATTTGCGGGCGTTGTCCAGCAGGATCTCCACGACCTGCCGCAGCTGTGCGGCATTGCCGCGCACACGGATACCGTCCTCCACGCGGGCCGTCAGCGTGTGCCCGGCCTCGAACAGCACCGGCTCGAACGGCAGCAGGGCCTCGTTCACGAGGGCGCTCAGGTCCAGCTCCGTCTGCGCATCCTGCGCGCGCCCGGCATCCACGCGGGCCAGCTCCAGCAGGCTCTCCACAAGGCCGCGCATCTGCTGCGACATCGTGAGGATGCTCCCGGCAAAGCGGGAGCGGGCCGGGGCGTCGTAGCCCGGCGCCTGCAGCAGCTCCGCATTCGTCAGAATGACGGTCAAGGGCGTTTTCAGCTCGTGCGAGGCGTCCGCCACGAACTGCCGCTGCTGGTCCCACGCCCTGGCAACGGGCCGCACCAGCCAGCGCGCCAGCAGCAGGCTCATGACGAAGAACACCGCAAGAGCCGCCGCGCTCGCAATGGCAAGCGTGCGGATGAGGCTGTGCAGCGTCGTCGTCTCGGCTGAGGTATCGGCAAAAACGACGCGCCAGCTCGTGCGCGTGACGACGCGGTAGAACCGCAGGCCGTAATCCGGCACCTCACCGATGTCGTCCTCGGAATTCACGGCGATGTCGATGAGCTTCTGCAGCTTTTCGCGGTCGCTCAGGTCAAAATAGCCGCCGCGCGTCGTGATGATGTCGCCGCGCGCGTTGATCTCCAGCGCAAAATACGGCACGCGCGTGCCGTCGTCCAAACCGGGGCTGGAGGCCGTCTGCCAGTTGTTTGCCAGCGCCTCGAGCGTGCGCAGGCTCTCGGCCTCAAGGCTCTGCTGCGTAAAATGCAGCACAAGGCCGAACGTGACGCCCAGCATCACGGTCAGCAGGGCCATGAGGATGCACACGAGCTTGACGCGGAGCTTCCGGATCATGCCTCCGCCACCTCCAGATGATAGCCCAGCCGCCGGATGGCCTCGATGCGGACGTTCGAGCCAATGCTCGCGAGCTTTTTCCGCAGGAAGCCGGCGTAGACCTCCACATGATTCTCCACGGCGTTGGAGTCAAAGCCCCAGACGCGCTCGAGCAGCGTCTCCTTCGAGACGTTGCCGCCCTTCGCCTGCAGCAGGATGCGCATGACGTCAAATTCCCGCGCGGACAGGCGCACGCTTTTGCTGCCGCAGCGCAGCATCCCGGCCGAGAGGTCGAGGGCAGTGTTGCCGAACGTCAGCTCGTCGACCTGCTCACCCTGCCTGCGCAGCAGCGCGCCGACGCAGGCCAGCAGCTCGCGGGAATCAAACGGCTTTGTCAGATAATAATCGCCGCCGCGCGCAAGCCCCTCTACCTTGTCGGAAATCTCATTCTTCCCGGTCAGAAACACGACCGGGTTGTCGCTGATCCGCCGAAATTCTTCACACACATCGTAACCGCTCCCGTCCGGGAGCATGATGTCCAGGATAAGCAAATCCGGCACCGCCTCTTTCAGCCGCGCATTGCTTTCCTGTACCGAGTCCGCCGTCAGCACACGGTATCCGTGCCGTTTCAGCATTCTTGCATTGATGTTTAAAACCTCTGGCTCGTCCTCTACAATCAGTATGGTGGGCTTTGTCATATCCATTTATTTCACCTCAGTGCCGGGCAAGGTAAAGGAGACTGCGGTTCCCTTGCCGAGTTCGCTTTCAATCCATATCTTTCCGCCATGTGCCTCGATGATCTGATGGCATACAAACAGTCCGATCCCGTGACGCCAATATTCCTTGCTTACCGAAACATAGCCTTCAAATGCCTTTTTCTTGATTTCTTCACGCATGCCCTCGCCGTTATCCGAAACAGAAACGCGCTGATCGGCATTCTGCTGTTTCAAGGAGACTGTGATGATACCGTCCTTGGTGTGCTGCATACTGTTAGAGAGCAGATTGTCTATCACCTGCATCATCCGCGCATAGTCTACCTGAATCGGCGGCAAACTCTCATCGATGTCAAAAACAAGCCGGTTTCCGCCGGGGTTCTTTTTATCAAAATAGGTTTTTGCCGATTCCTGTAAAAGCTGCGCCAACCGCACCGAGGAAAGATCCAGCGTCAGCCGCCCCTGCTCAATCGCAACGGTATCCATCAGCTCCAGTACAATTTTATCAATCCGTACCACCATTTTTTCAATGGTTTTCTGGTTTTCTTTCATGGTTTTTATATCCCGGTTGGCTTCGTCCAGCAGTTCAAAGGTATCGCGGGCATGCAAATTGATGGCGTTTAACGGGTTTTTAATTTCATGCGCTACCGTTGTCAAAAAGACGGATTTAACTTCATCGTGGCGTTTTAACTGCGCATTCTGCTCTGCGAGCTGCTTTCTCTGGGATTCATATTCGCGCAGGTGCAAAAATAAAACAATGGCACAGGAAACACTGACCGCCGTCGTTGTAACAAGAATATCCGTCAGCATTTCGGCCTCGGTAGGAAACCAGGTCACAAGCTGCGGATAACGGTATCCAATCACAGAGACCGCGATGTACTCCAGCACTTCGGCCAGGGAAACCAGGATCGCCCATTTTCCCTCCAGCATCAGCACCGTAAACAAAACGGCAAAGATAAACATGGACGGCATACCGCCCTTATAGGCGCCCGACGCAAAAAAGAGGATCGGAAACACCACCATAAAGATCGTAAAAATCGTGATGAAATAGCCGATCCGATATTTACCGGTTTTATATGTAAAGAACAGCAGGCCGGCGGAGAGAACCGTGAGCAGGCCGCTCAGCGCCGCACTCACATACATCGCCGTGACGACGTTTAACAAAAGAGTTGCCATACTGATCCCCACACCGGCGATCGCAAGCACGTTAAATAACCTGACCCGAAAGTCCAGATCCCGGTCAAAAAATCGTACCGCAAACTTTTTGAGTCTCTCTTTCACGCAAACCGTCCCCTATCCATTATTTTGTGCCAACCGCTCCGCATGATTGATATCCACCAGTCCAAAATGCCGAAGCCCCAGGTAAATCCCGTCCTCTTCCACCATTTTGGTGACGTATTCCGCGTCCTGTTTCAACGCAGGAATGCATGGCGTCATCGCAACACCGTGCGCCACGGTTTTCAGCATCGTAACATCGTTATGATCGTCCCCGAAGGCGTAGGTATTCTTTGGGTCGATGTCCAACATCTTTAATATCTTTAAAATTCCGCCTGCCTTGCTGACCCCGGCCGGTGCAACATCCGCCGCCAGCTCATACCGATGCGGCGCAATATCGATTTCGCCGTCAAAGGCAGCCTTGATTCCCTCGTACTGCACTGCGGTATCACAAGCAATCTGGATTTTTGACACCGAAAATTTCTCTGCCTCCATCCGCTCGATCGGTAAAACGCAGGCATAATGCGACGCCAGCCGCGCCGCCAAACTTTGATACGCTGCGCCGCCAAACGGGGTATAATAGCCGCCCTCGGTATTTTCCAAAATGTAGCCAAGCCGGTTTTGGTTCATATACGCCATAAAACGGCGAATCAGATCACGGGAGAAAAATGTCTCATAAAGGCGCGTTTTCCCGATTTTTGCAGCCGCACCGTTACAGGTGATATACCCCTCCAGCAGATCGCCGAAATCCGGCAGACAGCCGTCGGAGCGGCCGGTCGCCACACAGGTGAAATATCCGCTTTTTTTAAGGGACTCGATGGCAGATGCCGCACTGCTCGGAATCCGATCAATGCCGCGCCGTTTGGCAATTAAGGTTCCGTCAATATCAAAAAATACCGCACCGCGATAATGTTTCATGCCTGCCTCCTATATGAGTTTAAAATGGGCAAGCGCGTGATAAATTCCCTCTTCGCCAACGCCGCCCGTAATATAATCCGCTGCCTTGTCAAGCCCCTTGGCGTGCGGCGTCATGGCAATGCCGCAGCCGACTGCCTCCAGCATCTCCACATCGTTGCCGTCATCTCCAAAGGCGTAGGTATCCTTCATGTCAAGCTGCAATGCAGCAATTACGGCACGGACACCGACCGCCTTGTTCATATAGGTCTTGCCGACGTCGGCAGACAGGTTATTGTGGTGCTGAATCACCGAAAAACGGCCGGCAAATTTTTCTTTCATCGCCTCGTACTGCTGCATTTTGGAAAAGGTGATAATCACCTTGTTGATTCGTTTTCCCTTGGGGTCGTCCAGGACAGAAAAGCAATCGGAAAACGGAATGTGAAAAATTTCTAAAAATTTACGAAACTTTTCCTCTGCGGCCGCCTGCACGTAGCAAGCCTTTGACCCCTCTATGGCGTAGCCGATTCCCTCGCTCTCCATATAATCAATCAGCGTCTTTAAATCCTCTTCCGATATAAAATCGTTATGGATTTCCTTTCCGTCTACTTCGGCAACCGCGCCGTTTGAGGTGACATAGCAGTCAAAATCAATATCGGTTTTTGGGGTATAGCAGCGTGATCTGCCGGTTGCAATCCCCACCAGATACCCGTTTTCCTTCAGTCTTGCAATTGCCTGCTTGGTCATCTCGGTCGGCTGATAAATCTTCAGCCGCTCATCCACCAGGGTTCCGTCCACGTCAAAAAAAACTGCGCCCTTATAGTCCTTCATTTGGTTAGACCCCTCTCTTGTCTCTGTATTTGCTAGCTATTATACCCCAATTCCGCAAAAATTGCAACATCGGCGTCAAATTACATTTTTTGTGCCGAGAGGGGAATACGCTTTCTGTACCGCATCTTTGGTACAAATCGGACTGATTCGGGACTTGCTTTTTTGAAAAAAATCATGTATGATAATAGCATGAACAACAATCATTCCTTTTTACCGATTTCAAAAAAAGATATGCAGGCACGAAATATAGACAGACTTGATTTTGTCTATGTCATTGGCGATGCCTATGTGGATCACCCAAGCTTTGGCCCTGCCATCATCTCCCGTGTGCTTGAGCACGCCGGCTACACCGTCGGCATCATTGCGCAGCCCGACTGGCACAGCTGCGACGAGATGAAACGGCTGGGTCGGCCAAGGCTCGGTTTTTTGGTCTCTGCCGGAAACATCGATTCCATGGTCAATCACTATACCGCCGCGAAAAAGAGACGGAACACCGACTTTTATTCTCCGGGCGGAGAAATCGGACATCGTCCGGATCGTACGACTATCGTATATTCCAACCGCATCCGCGAAGCCTACGGACGGGACATGCCCATTATCATCGGCGGCATCGAGGCAAGCCTGCGCCGCTTTGCCCACTATGATTATTGGAGCGACCGCGTCCGCCGCAGCATTTTGATTGACAGCGGCGCCGATCTTTTGATCTTTGGTATGGGCGAGAGGCAGATTGTTGAGATCGCCGCTTACCTTGCCGCCGGGGTGCCGGTGCGCAGCATTTGCTCTGTGGCAGGCACGGTCTACCGCGAGGACAAAGCGGAAAATCTACCGGCGGACGCTTTGATTCTGGCAGACTTTGCCACGGTTTCGGGCGACAAAACCGCCTACGCAAAGGCAACCATGCAGCAGTATGAACAGCAGGACGCCGTGCGCGGCAAACCGCTGGCGCAGCTTGACCGGGACTACTATGTCGTACAAAATCCGCCGGCCGCGCCGCTAAGTACCGAAGAACTGGACGCCGTCTACGCCCTGCCCTATGCACGCACCTATCACCCGTGTTACGCATCAAAGGGCGGCATCCCGGCAATCGCCGAGGTGCAGTTTTCTCTGACCTCCTGCCGGGGCTGCTACGGCGGCTGCAATTTCTGTGCCTTAACCTATCATCAGGGCAGAACCGTGACCGCCAGAAGTCATGATTCCCTCCTGGCCGAGGCCGCTCTGCTCACACGGCAAAAAGGGTTTAAGGGCTATATCCACGATGTCGGCGGACCGACCGCCAACTTTCGCGGGCCGTCCTGCAAGGATCAGCTGCAACGCGGCGTCTGCAAAGGCCGGCAATGCCTTTTCCCCACACCGTGTAAAAACCTGGAGATTACGCATGAGGACTATCGGCAGCTTTTGGAAAAGCTGCGTGCGCTAAAAGGCGTCAAACGGGTTTTTATCCGTTCCGGCATTCGGTACGATTACCTGATCTATGATAAAGACGACCGCTTTTTTGAGGATCTTTGCAAATACCACATCAGCGGTCAGCTAAAGGTTGCGCCGGAGCATATCTCTGATCACGTGCTAAAGTATATGGGAAAACCCGGCCGCAAGGTCTATGATCGGTTCGCGCAAAAATATGCCGCGATCAATCAGCGGCTCGATAAAAAGCAGTTTTTGGTTCCCTACCTGATGTCGTCCCACCCCGGAAGCCGGCTACAAGACGCGATTGCTTTGGCAGAATACCTGCGCGATCATCATTTAAATCCTCAGCAGGTGCAGGATTTTTATCCGACCCCCGGCAGTCTTTCCACCTGTATGTACTATACCGGGATTGACCCTAGGGACATGAAGCCGGTCTATGTCCCAAAAACGTATGAAGAAAAACAAATGCAGCGCGCACTGCTGCAATATAAGCGTCCGGAAAACTACGCCCTGGCCTATCGGGCGCTTGTCAAAGCCGGACGCACAGACTTAATCGGAAACAGTCCGAACTGTCTGATTTCCGACCATAAAAAAGGAGCGATGCAAAATGGCAAAAATACTGAGCGGAAAGCTGGTTTCCGCAAGAGTCAAGGAACATTTAAAGGAAGAAGTCGCAGCACTGACCGAGGCCGGCACAAGGCCAGGTCTGGCCGTCGTTCTGGTGGGCGATGATTCCGCATCAAAGGTGTATGTCGCAAACAAGGAAAAGGCATGTGCCGAGCTTTCGATCTATTCCGAAAAATATGTGCTGCCGGAAAAAACCTCTGAGGGTGAGCTGCTTGCGCTGATTGAAAAGCTGAATCAGGATCCGAATATTCACGGCATTTTGGTACAGCTGCCGCTGCCAAAGCACTTAGACGACAAGACCGTCATTCACCACATCAAGCCGGAAAAGGACGTTGACGCCTTTCACCCCGTCAATGTCGGAAGAATCATGATCGGCGACTTTGATTTTGTGCCCTGCACGCCGGCCGGCGTTATGGAACTGATTGCAGAAAGCGGCGTATCGGTCGCTGGAAAGGAATGCGTGGTGATCGGCAGGAGCAATATTGTCGGAAAACCGATGTCTATGCTGCTTCTGCATCAAAACGGCACCGTAACCGTCTGCCATTCTAAAACACAGAACCTAAAAGAGGTTACCAAACGCGCCGATATCCTGGTTGCCGCAGTCGGCATCGCCAAATTTGTAAAGGCCGACATGGTAAAGCCCGGCGCGGTTGTGATTGACGTTGGTATGGATCGTGACGAAAACGGAAAGCTTTGCGGCGATGTGGACTTTGCCGAGGTGGAGCCGATTGCCGGCGCGATTACGCCGGTGCCCGGCGGCGTTGGTCCCATGACGATCGCCATGCTGATGCGCAACACCGTGACCGCGGCAAAACGTGCCCACGAAAAGAAAACCCGATAAAAAAATCCGGACAGAAAAAACTGTCCGGATTTTTTTACGCTTTTTTTCTTAAAACGATTTTAATAAAGTTCAGGTACTTTCCGCCGCCGGCCTCCATCGACTTGCGGTCACCGATTGCATATTCGTTGTCAAGGCTCAGCCAATCCGCCCAGACCTCCTCATTCGATTCCATCTCAGAAACCGTGACAACTTCCGCGCCGGCACTTGCCGACACCGTTTCTCTCCAATAGTTTACGTCACGCATGTAGGATAGCTGTTCCGGCGTCCAGGACAAAAGCAGCTCCGGCGGTAAATGGTCGTGACAATCCTTTTTCATGCCCGGAATGGCAATGTAAATATATCCGCCTTTTTTCAAAAACGGCAGCAGCTTTTCGTCCAGGTATTTCGGATCCCGGCCAAAATAATTATAAGAATCCGTGCTGACTACTGCGTCAAAAAACTCCTTTTCAAACGGCAGCGCCTCGGCATCCGCCTTGACCGGTATCAGCTGATCGTCCGTCATGCCCATCTCGTGAAAAAATTTGCGGTTTTCCTCCGGGTCGCTCCAAAGATCGGCGGCATAAACCCGAAACCCGTATTCCTTTGCCAAAAATACGGAGGTCAGTCCCATACCGCTCCCAAGGTCGCACACCGTAGCGCCCTCGGCGATTTTATGGTCTTGCAGCAGCTCCTCCTCCAGTTTTATGGGATTTGGCCCCATGATTTTATCCATCAATTTTGGGATTTGATATTGTTTACTTCTTGGATATTCCATGTGATGATTCCTCCTTTTTATTGCTGTTTTTCTCTATCAGATGCCGATGCCATTGCTCAAAATGCCAATCGGCCATCTCGGCAACCTCTGTTTTTCTTCCGGCGTCAAACACACTGTAAAAAAAGAACATCGGCGCATACAACGCGGCCGCCTCTTCCCGCGGGTGTGCATACCCCAGGCTTTTCAGCAGATCGGTGACATAATCGAGCGGCCCTGTTACCAAATAGTTTTGATACAGCGCATGCATCGCATCGCTGCGGTATTGCTCCAGCGTGAGCATCTGCCGAAACGCCGCAGCAAACGCGTCCTCCGTCCAGTATTTCAGCTGCGCGCGGCTAAACAGAACGATCTGTTTCAGCGAGGTAGTCTGATACTTTTCCTCCATCTCGGAGAGGGTACCCTCCGGCACGTCGTATTGTTTTGCGGCGCTTGCGTCCTGCTGCTCCATACGGGATAAGATATGCAAAAAAATATCCCTTTTATTTTGATAATGCCGATAAAGCGCGCCCTTGGTGATGCCCAGCTCTCCGGCAATCATGCTGACCGAAACCGCCTCATACCCCGACTTTGCAAAAAGCTTCAGCGCCGCCGCTAAAATTTTTTCTTTGGTGTCGCCCATCCTTCTCCCCCTCCTGCGTTTTGCTTTGGCACAAAGCATTTGTTTTACCGAAAAGCAGCATCGTCCGCCTTTTCCGAAAACGCTTTGATTCTTTCTGCCAAAACAAAGTAAAATAAACGATCGTTTACATTTATTATAGTAAACGATCGTTTATTTGTCAAGTATTTTTTTGAGAATTACAAAAAAATCCTGCCGCTTTTCATACAAACGGCAGGATTTTACTTTTGTTTTCTGACTCTTTGACCGCCTTACACGGCTTTTGGCGGCATCACAAAATGCACACCCAGGGCGTCATTTTTACATATGGTATGCTGCGGACATTTTTTTGCGCAAATGCCGCAGTTTACACAGCGCTCCGGGTCAATGTGTGCCAGATTATTCTCCAGCGTAATCGCCTCTTTGGGGCAGTTTTTGGCACAAATGCCGCAACCGATACACCCCACCTGACAGGCAGATCTCACATCTTTTCCTTTGTCCTTGGAGCTGCATATCACGCTAAAACGGCTCTTGGCCGGCAAAATCCGAATAATCTGTTTCGGACATTCCTTGACGCACAGACCGCAGGCAACGCATTTTTCCTCATCCACGGCGGCAACACCGCTCTCCGTGGAGATTGCGCCAAAGCGACAGACCTTTTCGCAGGAGCCGTACCCCAAGCAGCCGTAGGCACAAACCTTGTCGCCGCCGCCAAGCCGCATTGCGGTATGGCAATCCATCGGGCCGTCGTACGTAAACTTTTCCTTTGCGCGATCCGCATTGCCGTTGCATAGAACACGGGCAACCGTTTTTTCTTTTTCCTCCGCGGTCACGCCCAAAATGGCAGCGATCTTCTCTGCCGCGGCGGCGCCGCCGGCCGGACACTGATTGGGCGCCGCCTTACCGGCAGCCAAAGCGGCCGCATAGGCATTGCAACCGGCAAAACCGCAGCCGCCGCAGTTTGCACCGGGCAGCACCTCAACAATCTGAGGAATCCTTTCGTCCACTTTTACCGCAAATATTCTTGATGCAATGCCCAGCAATGCGCCAAAAAGCAATCCCATGCCGCCAATGACCGCAACGGGAACCAAAATCTGACTCATAGCATCGTACCCCCTTTTTATTTTAAGCGCCGAAGCTCAACCCGGAAAATCCCAAAAATGCGATGGAGAGCAGCGCCGCCGTAATCAAAACGATCGGCATTCCCTTTAAAAAGGACGGAATATCTGAAGATTCCAACCGCTCACGCACGCCGGCAAACAACACAATCGCCACCAAAAAACCGATGGCGGCCGAGGTGCCGTAGGTCAGGGATTTTAAAAAGCTCATCGATGCGCCGCTGAACTTGCTGATGTTTTGAATTGCAACGCCCAGCACGGCGCAGTTGGTCGTAATGAGGGGCAAATAGACGCCCAGTGACTGATAAAGCCCCGGCACGGATTTTTGCAAAAACATCTCCACCAGCTGAACCAGCACGGCAATAACCAGAATAAACGCGATGGTTTGCAAATATTCAATATGAAACGGAACGAGCAGATAGTTTTGTACCACCCAGGTGATTGCAGAGGCACAAAGCATGACAAAAATAACGGCAAAGCCCATTCCGGCTGCGGTCTCCACCTTTTTGGATACGCCCAAAAAGGGGCAAATGCCCAAAAACTGCACCAGGACAAAGTTGTTGATGAGTATTGCACCGATACTGATAATGAGTAAATCACGAATCATGCTGCGCACCCTCCTTCACGCGTTTCCGCCTGTTTGCGATACCGTTGATGACGGCAAGTAAAATTCCCAGCGTCAAGAATGCGCCCGGCGGCAGAGTCATGACAGAAACCGGCATAAATCCCTCTCCAAAGAGCGAAATCCCTGCAAAGCTGCCGGCTCCCAGCACCTCACGCACCGAGGCAATCAAGGTCAGCGAGCAGGTGAATCCAAGTCCCATGCCAAGACCGTCCAGTGCAGAGCGTCCGACGCTGTTTTTTGAGGCAAACGCCTCGGCGCGGCCAAGGATAATACAGTTTACCACAATCAACGGGATATAGATACCAAGACTCCCGGAAAGCGCCGGTGCATAGGCGTTTAAAAGCATCTGCACCACCGTAACAAAGCCGGCTATAATCACCACATACGAGGCGATTCTGATTTTGCCGGGGATAAAGTTTCTCAGCAGTGAGATTACCATGTTCGAGCAGATCAAAACGGCCGTGGTCGAAAGTCCCATACCGATGGCGTTGGTAACGCCGGTGGTAACGGCCAGGGTCGGACACATGCCCAAAAGCAGAACAAAGGTCGGATTTTCGGTAATCAGTCCGTTCAAAAAGGTTTTCCATCCTGATTGTTTCATTGTTGACCGCCCTCCTTTTCCCCTGCAAACGCGGCTGCCTCCAGTGCGGTATTCACGCACTTGGTCACCGCTTTTGACGTAATCGTTGCCCCGGAGATCGCGGCAATTTCATTCTCGCCGCCGGCGCTGCCCTTTACGACCGAGATTCCGTCATGAAGTCCCCGGTACTGATCCGAAAAGGCAGGCTTGGTCGATTTGGCGCCAAGTCCCGGTGTCTCGCTCATGCTCATCACCTTGATCTGTGCCACCGTTAAATCACGGTTGACACCCGTCATAACCGAAATATCACCGCCGTAGCCCTCACTGCACACCACGGTTACCACGTAGCCGGCATCCTTTGCCGCATAGACCGAATCGACCGAAACGCCCTCCAAAGAGGGTGTAAAGCCGTCGGCGTCCGCCTCTTCAAACCCGTTGGCACCGGGCAGCACCTCGGTCATCGATTCCTCAAACGAAATTTGATTATTCTTTTCTATGATCGGTGCAGTAACACTGTTTACAAACGCCAAAAGCGCCGCAATCACCGCACAAATCAAAAGAAGCTTTCCTGTCAGTGTCAAAGTTTCCTTCATGCTGCCGCCCCCTCTCTTTTTCCCGTGCCGAAACGGCGCGGTGCCGTCACCCGATCAATGAGCGGTGTTGCGATATTCATCAGCAAAATGGAATAGGAAACCCCTTCCGGGTATCCGCCCCATATACGGATCACGACCGTTAAAATACCGCAGCCCAAGGCAAAGAGGATTTGACCTTTCGGCGTGGTTGGCGTTGTGGTATAATCGGTCGCCATGAAGAAGGCACCCAACATCAGACCGCCGGACAGAATCTGGTACAGGGCATCGCCGCTGAATAACCCCTGATGTCCGCCGAAAATCCAGGTTCCGACCGCCACGGTCGCAATATAAATTACCGGCACGCGCAGCCGAATCACGCCGCAAAGCAGCAGATACGCCGCACCGATTAAAATGGCAAGCGCCGAGGTCTCGCCGATACAGCCGCCGATGTTGCCAAGGAATAAATCAAGATAAGACGGCAGATTTTCTGCGCCGGCAGCATAGGCCGCAAGCGGCGTGGCCGTGCTGACCGCGTCTGCGCCAAGCGGCGTTGCCGCGCCGACTGCATTGGCGGCCGTCAGCGGCGCCGGCCATGTTGTCATCGCCAGCGACCAAGACGCCAGCAAAAATGCACGCGCCCCCAGTGCCGGGTTCATAAAATTATGACCCAGGCCGCCGAAGAACTGCTTGACAATGATAATGGCAAAAAACGAACCGACCATCGGCATCCATAGCGGAATCTGCGCCGGAAGGTTAAACGCCAGCAGCATACCGGTCACGACAGCGCTGAAATCGCCGATCGTGTTGCGGGAATGGGTGGCCTTGCAATACAACCACTCGCTCAAAACCGCAGCCGCGACA
>URTH01000038.1 GCA_900550775.1 uncultured Eubacteriales bacterium
AACACCTCGGTTTACTACCAGGATATTAAGATGAACATTATCGATACGCCGGGACACGCCGACTTCAGCGGTGAGGTAGAGCGTATCTTAAAGATGGTGAACGGCGTTATCTTGCTGATTGACGCAGCGGAGGGGCCAATGCCGCAGACGCGGTTTGTGCTGCAAAAGGCGCTGGAGATGAAGCACCGCGTCATTATCGTCGTCAACAAGATCGATCGGCCGGACGCGCGGCTGGACGAGATTCCGGATGAGATTTTAGACCTTTTGATCGACCTGGACGCGGACGAGGATCAGTTGGAGAGCCCGATTATTTTCTGTTCCGGCAGAGCCGGTACGGCGTCGCTGTCACAATATGAGCCGGGCAAGGATTTGACCGTCTTATTTGAGACGATCAAGAACTACATCCCGGCGCCGGAGGGCGATGAGACCGCACCGCTGCAGATGCTGGTTTCTTCGATTGACTATAACGAGTACGTCGGCAGAATCGCCATCGGCCGGATTGAACAGGGTGAAATTCATCAGAACCAGGAGGTCATGATCTGCGACTACCATAAAAAGCATGACCCGTATAAATCCAAGATTGTGAACATGTACCAGATTGACGGACTGGGAAGAACCCCGGTCACCGAGGCCAAGGTCGGCGATATCATCTGTATTTCCGGGGTGACCGACATCACGATCGGCGATACGGTGACGGCGGTGGACTACCCGGAGCCGCTTCCCTTTGTCAAAATCAGCGAACCGACCATCGAGATGACGTTTTCGGTCAACGACAGTCCGTTTGCCGGCCGGGAGGGAAAGTTTGTGACCTCGCGGCAGCTGCGTGACCGTCTGCACCGGGAATTATTAAAAGACGTGTCGCTGCGGGTTGCAGACGGCGAAACGACGGACAGCTTTAAGGTGGCCGGCCGCGGTGAGATGCATATATCCATTTTGATTGAGACGATGCGCCGCGAGGGCTATGAATTTTCGGTCAGCACGCCGAAGGTGCTGATGAAGGAGATTGACGGCACGCTTTGCGAGCCGGTGGAGCGGCTGCTCATTGACGTCCCGGAGGAGAGCATGGGCGCCGTGATGGAGAAGATGGGAACCAGAAAGGCAGAAATGGTACAGATGGCGCCGCAGGGAAGCCGGATGCGGCTGGAATATCTGATTCCGGCGCGCGGTCTTTTGGGCTATCGGAGCGAGTTTTTGACCGATACCCGCGGCGAGGGAATCATGAACGCGACCTTTGACAGCTATCAGCCGTTTAAGGGCGAGATTCACCGCCGTCATACCGGGTCGCTGGTCTCCTTTGAAACCGGCGAGGCGGTCGGCTACGGCATCTTTAAGGTGCAGGATCGCGGTACCATGTTTGTTACGCCGGGTACGGCAGTTTATGAGGGAATGGTTGTCGGCTATTCGCCAAAGAGCGAGGATATCAACGTCAACGTATGCAAAAAGAAGCAGCTGACCAATACGCGTGCTTCCGGCAGCGATGAGGCGCTGCGCCTGACGCCGCCGCAGCAAATGAGCCTGGAGGCCTGCCTGGAATTTTTAGCAGATGACGAGCTGTTAGAAGTGACGCCGGAGAGTCTGCGGCTGAGAAAGCGGATTTTGAACAACCAGCTGCGTGCCAAAGCAAACGCGCGGAACAAGGCGTAGCCCAAGAACAAAAGAGGGACGAACGGCGGAAAAGACGCCGCGTCCCTCTTATCTTTGATAAAAAGCACTAAAAACGGCATGTACCGTTATAATGGGTGGGAAGCCCCTCGCGGTACAGGTGGGCGTCCCCGGAGAGCTCCAGCATGCGCGGTATCACCACGCCGTCCTCTGCGGCGGTAAAGTCCAGCACCGTCATTCCGGTGTGGCACATGTCAAAGCGGCTGCAAAACTGCGGATATGGAATGCCGAGAACGCAGCTTAAAAAAGCAAGGCCAAAGCCCTGGTGGGCAAAGAGCGCAATGCGCCTCGTGTCATTTTGCATATCGCAACGGTAGCAGTTTTCTGCCGCATTGTAGGTGTAGCCAAGGGTTTTGAAAAAGAGTGCCGTCTCCCTTTGAATCCGCGCAATACCGCTTCCTAAGGAGGTATTTTGCAGTGCAGGGTGCTGTGCCCAGTTTTGGCCGAGTGCCATGATTTCCGGCGTATTGAACAGGCGGCGAAACCGTTCCTGCTGAAAGGCCCAGCGGTAATTTCCGGATTCGTCCGGCAGTGCCAGGTCGGCCCAGGCCAGTTGTTCCACACACCACGGCTGGGGAATGATTTCTTTATTCAAAAGCGCTGCCGTTGGTGCGGCGGTCTGCTGTGCCCTTGTTGAGGAGGATGCGTAGATTTCGTCCAGACCGTAGAGTGCAAGGCGCTTTGCCAATGCCTCCGCCTGGCGCTGTCCCAGCGGCGTTAAACTATCCGGATCATAGATGGGGTCTCCGTGCCGTAAATAAAAAAATAGCATGCTTTTAGCCTCCCTGTTGAATCTGCTTTTATGATACCACATTGTGCCTTTGGTTGCAAGATCAAATCGGATCATCGGGAGAGAGGCAGTAAGCCCGGTACGGTGCAGCGAATCTTTGCTTTTGTGATGTGAAACGGGCGCGGCAATGGCGAAAATGGAAGAAGGAGGGGTTGATTTTTGAAACAATACAATATGAAAAACAAGCAAAAGCAGAAGGGGATTCTTGCCATTTTGTGCGCGGCGTTCTGTTTTGCGCTGATGACTGCCTTTGTGCGGCTGGCCGGTGATTTGCCGTCTGTACAAAAGAGCTTTTTCAGAAACCTGGTTGCACTGCTGTTTGCGGCGGCGGTACTGCTCCGCACCGAAGAGAAGTTTCGGTTTCGTAAAGAAAACTTTGTGCCGCTGCTGCTGCGTGCAGCCTTTGGAACTGTCGGTATATTGGGCAATTTTTACGCAGTGGATCATTTGCTGCTCTCGGATGCGTCAATGCTGAATAAGCTTTCGCCGTTTTTTGCCATTTTGTTCTCCTATCTCTTGCTGAAAGAGAAAATGCGGCCGTTTCAGATTATGGCGGTGATCGGCGCGTTTATCGGGAGCCTGTTTATCGTAAAACCCAGCGGACAGGGGCTGTTTTCGCTCGGTGCGGCTGCCGGATTGCTCGGCGGTCTCGGCGCCGGAGCGGCCTATACCTTTGTCCGTGTTTTGGGACAGCGCGGCGAGAGAAAGCCGTTTATTGTGTTTTTTTTCTCGGCCTTTTCCTGTCTGGTAACGCTGCCGTTTTTGCTTATCGATTTTCATCCGATGCAGCCGGTGCAGCTGATTTATCTGCTTTTGGCCGGACTGGCGGCGGCCGGAGGGCAGTTTTCGATTACGACGGCGTATTCCTTGGCGCCGGCAAAGGAGATTTCGGTTTATGACTATACACAGGTAATTTTTGCGGCAATCTTAGGGTTTTTGCTCTTTGGCCAGGTGCCGGATATTTATAGTTTGATCGGCTATGGAATCATTGGCACGGTATCGGTGGTGATGTTTTTTTATCAGCAGAGAACCGCGGCATAGATCCTTTGTAAAAGAAAAAAGAGCGGATGCGAAAGCATCCGCTCTTTTTGGTATCTGATAAGGGATTTCCTTATTTCAGTTCTACCGTAGCGCCAACCTCTTCGAGCTTGGTCTTGATTTCTTCTGCTTCTTCCTTAGCAGCAGCTTCTTTTACGGTCTTCGGTGCGCCGTCAACCATAGCCTTTGCCTCAGCCAGACCCAGACCGGTGATCTCTCTGACAACCTTGATTACCTTAATCTTCTGTGCGCCGGCAGCAGCCAGTACAACATCAAATTCGGTCTTTTCTTCTGCAGCAGCAGCGCCGCCTGCAGCACCGGCTACCATAACCGGAGCAGCAGCAGATACGCCGAACTCATCTTCCAATGCTTTTACCAGATCGTTTACTTCCAGTAAGGTCAGTTCTTTGATTTCATCAAGAATTTTTGTTACATCAGCCATTTTAATATCCTCCATTTTATTTACTATTTGATTCTTTTAGTTTGTTTTGGCACAATGTGCCGAAAGCCCCCGGGGACTATTCTGCGTCCGTAGCCGGAGCTTCTTCTGCCGGTGCAGCCTCAGCTGCTGCCGGTGCTTCTTCAGCAGCCGGTGCGGCCTCTTCTACAACAGGTGCAGCTTCCTCAGCGGCAGCTGCCTTGCCGGGTGTAGCCTCTTCATCAACAATCGCCTGCAAGGTTCTTGCCAGCTTGCTAATGGGAGACTGCAAAGAGCCCAGCATCTTGGAAATCAATACTTCCTTGGTCGGGATGGAAGCGTAGTGCTTTACCTCGTCCAAAGAGATGACTTCGCCGTTTACAAAACCGGCCTTGATTTCTAATGCCTCGTTGTCCTTTGCAAATTCAACCAGGATCTTTGCAGGAGCAACAACATCATCCGTGCTGGTTGCGATCGCGGTCGGGCCGTGCAGAATCGGGTCTAATGCATCCAAACCGGCTGCATTGGCAGCAAAACGGGTCAGATTGTTCTTTACAACGGTGTATTCTACGCCGGCTTCTCTCAGCTTTGTACGAAGCTGGGTATCCTGGTCAACGGTAAGACCTCTGTAGTCGGCCAAAACACCTGCCTGGGCGTTTTGGAATCTTTCGGTAAGCTGTGCAACGATCGCCTTTTTGTTTTCTAATACTTTCTCACTTGGCAATGAAAACATCCTCCTTTCTCTATTTTCACTCCGCATCCGTTTGGACTTTATCTTGTCCGAACAGAAAAAGAAAGTCCCTCGCAGGGCGAGGGACATCATGCGCCGTCATACGGCAGTGCATAATATTCATCCTCGGCAGGGTTTACGGCTTTCGCCACCTGCTGTCTGCGGAATGTGATTCACTTTTATCTGACAAAAATCAGCCGTCAATCTTGTTCGGATTGAGACGGATTCCGGGTCCCATGGTAGAAGCAATGGTTACGGATCTTAAATACTGACCCTTTGCCGCTGCCGGCTTTGCTTTTATCACGGCGCCCATCAGGGCGTTAAAGTTCTCGGCAAGCTTGTCTGCGCCAAAGGACGCCTTACCGATCGGGCAGTGAATGATGTTTGTCTTATCCAAACGATACTCAATTTTACCGGATTTGATCTCCTGGATGGCTTTGGTGACATCCGGGGTTACCGTGCCGGCCTTCGGGTTCGGCATTAAGCCCTTCGGACCTAAGATTCTACCGATACGGCCTACAACACCCATCATATCCGGGGTTGCAACAACAACGTCAAAGTCAAACCAGTTTTCACTCTGGATCTTTTGTGCCAGCTCTTCTGCGCCGACATAATCTGCACCGGCAGCCTTTGCTTCGTCTGCCTTGCCCTCTCTGGCAAATACCAAAACGCGAACCGTTTTACCGGTACCGTTCGGCAGTACAACCGCGCCGCGCACCTGCTGGTCTGCGTGACGGGAGTCAACGCCCAGCTTTGCATGCAATTCTACGGTTTCGTCAAACTTAGCGGTCGCCGTCTTGCATACCAGCGCCATAGCCTCAGCCGGGTCATAAAGCTTACCCTTTTCGATCAGCTTTGCGCTGTCCTGATACTTTTTACCTTTCTTCAATGTTACATCCTCCTAAGGTGGTTTCACAGAACACAATGTGTTCCTCCCACTATTTTCAAATACTTGCAGCCAATTTACCGCGGATTATTCTTCTACGGTAACGCCCATCGAACGTGCGGTTCCCGCAATCATCGACATAGCAGCTTCAACCGATGCTGCGTTCAAGTCGGGCATCTTCTGCTCGGCGATTGCCTGCAGATCAGCCTTGCTCAGCTGAGCGACCTTTGTCTTGTTGGGAACGCCCGAACCGCTCTGAATTTTACAAGCCTTCTTAATCAAAACGGGAGCCGGGGGGGTCTTGGTTACAAAGGTGAAGGATCTGTCCTGATATACGGTAATGACAACCGGGATGATCAGACCTGCGTCCTTCTGCGTCTTTTCATTAAACTGCTTGGTAAAATCCATGATGTTAACACCGTGCTGACCGAGTGCAGGACCTACCGGAGGAGCCGGAGTCGCCTTACCCGCAGGGATTTGCAATTTAATGTAACCTGTGATTTTCTGTGCCATTTTTAGTACACCTCCTTGTTTCACAAACGTGGTAATATCGGGGCTTCGATGTAAAACCCCTCCCACAGACCGGCAAAGCGCCGGAATCTATCAACGGAATCATCCGTGTGGGGAACATCATAAATCCAAACCGCAAAATCTGCGCATGGCAGACCGCAGCCTATGTGCGTGCGGCGGATCGGTTAAACCAGAGCCTCAACCTGATTGAACTCCAGTTCGACATCCGTGTCACGGCCAAACATCGAGACCTTGGCGCGGATTTTTTGTTTATCCATCAGGATGTCGGTGATGACGCCGACAAATCCTTCCAGCGGGCCGTACTTCACTCTGATGTTGTCGCCAACCTCAAAGTCAAGCTGGATGGTCTTATGCTCAAGACCCATGTTTTCCACCTCGGTGTCCGAAAGGGGAACCGGGCTGGAACCGGGGCCGACAAAGCCGGTTACGCCGCGCGTATTGCGAACCACATACCAGCTCTCGTCCGTCATAATCATTTTTACCATCACATAGCTCGGATAGATTTTGCGCTCAACCACTTTTTTCTGGTTATCTTTGATCTCGATGACCTCTTCCATCGGAACGCGGATATCCTGGATAATGTCGTGCATATTCCGGTTTTCCACCGTCTTTTGGATGTCGGTCATCACCTTGTTCTCATAACCGGAGTAGGTGTGCGCCACATACCATTTTGCTGTTGCCATAATATTCGGGAACGAATCCCTTCCCTCCTATTATTATCGATTGATAAGGAGCGACATACCCCAAGTGAAGAGCATATCCAGCCCCCAGATTACCAGACCGACAATCAGCACATAGATGATGACGATCAGCGTATTCTGTCTGATTTTTGAAAAGGTCGGCCAGACTACCTTTTTCAGCTCTGACTTAACCTCTTTAAAGTAATTCGCAATTCTTGCGAAAAAGTTCGACTTTGCCTGTTCCATCTTATACACTCCTTCTTGACCTTCGTCTTATTTGGTCTCCTTGTGCAGGGTGTGCTTTCTGCAGAATTTGCAGTACTTGTTCATCTCAAGTCTGTCCGGGCAGTTCTGCTTATTCTTAGTGGTGTCGTAATTTCTCTGCTTACATTCTGTGCAGGCCAGTGTAATCTTGGTTTGCATTTTTTTCACCTCGTTTGTCCAATTTCAAAAAAACCCATCCGACGCGCGGAATTGCGGAAATTTTGTTCACAACACAAATAAAACCCCTTTTTCAGAGGTAGAACCAGTTTATCACAAATCTTGGGGTTTGTCAATGTTTTTTTCGTAACTTTTCAATTTTTTTCGCACGGCACCAAATCTGGCGGTCTGAGATTCCGCACGCCACAAGATACGGAAATTGTACCGTATCGCGCGTCGGGTTTTGGAATGATTTTGAAAAAAACTTCATAAGCATTAAGGAAAGCGGACATAAACAGGTGATACGGAGGTGCGCGGAAATGAAACAGGGGCTTTATCTTGCATTTGTTTATATCGGACTGGTGATCGGTGCCGGCTTTGCCTCCGGCCGTGAGATCATGGAATATTTCAATATTCCCTCCGGCCGGGATCACAGCGGCATTGTGCTTGCCACGTTTTTGCTGATTGTAATATGCTATATGATTCTGCGGCGCGCTTATCTCTCGGATTTATCGACCTGTGACGAGTATTTGCACGCCGTGGCAGGACGGGCGGCGCGGCCGATCAAACTGCTGATGCAGCTTTACCTTTTCTGCGGTTTTTTCACCATGCTTTCCGGCAGCGGTGCGCTGCTTTCCCAGAGCCTGATGCTGCCCTCGGTGCTCGGTAATTTTTTGCTTGCGTTCATCTGCTTTTTGGTGCTTGTTTTTGATCTGCGCGGCGTGGTGACGGTAAACCTTGTCCTGGTTCCCTGCATGATCTTCGGCATTATTTATATTTGTCTCTGCACGGCTGTCTTTGGCGCAAAAGAGGCGTTTTCATTCCACAGTCTGACGCGCGGCATGCTGACCTCGGCAATTTGTTATGTCAGCTATAACACAATTTCGGCGCCGTCCGTGCTGGTTCCGCTGCAAAAGGGAATCACCGTGCGCGGTATTCGGATTGCGGCGGTCGGCGGCGGCTTTGTGCTGGGGCTTTTGATTCTTTGTATCTGGCTGAGTCAGTCGCTCTGTTTTGACGCACTTTGGGACAGTCCGCTCCCCATGCTAAAGCTTGCCGCCATGGCCGGGCGTCGGCAAAAGCAGCTGTATGCGCTGGTGCTCTTTATGGCAATCTGCACGACGGCGGTCTCGCAGGGGTTTGGCATTCTGTCCGGGTTTCACTTAACGACGCGGCGGCAAAAGGCTTATGGCGCCGGCGTGCTCTGCCTTTTGGCGCTGCCGTTTTCGCTGGTCGGATTTTCCGATCTGGTGGCGCAGATTTACTCCTTTTTCGGCGTGGCGGGACTGGTTCTTACCATAGTGATCACCATTGATTTTATCCGGGGTCGGGAATCATGATCAAACGCCGAAAACGGCGTGAAACGGAGGCGTCAATACATACACACCGCAGCCGGATTCGGCATGTTACCGTTTTGTAATCTTTCTATAATCGTTTCGTAAGCAAAATAGTGCAAAATTGACAAAAAGCCCGGTTTCTGCCTTTGACAAAGGATTTTTGCTATGGTACAATAGAGGCAAAAGGAATTATTTTTGCAGAATCGAGGGATGAAACATGAGCATGAAAAAATGGATTTCCGGCGCGGTTGTGACAGCCATGCTGGGAACAATGATGATTCCGGCGGCCGCAAAGGATTTCCCGGATACAAACGGACACTGGGCGCAGGCGGCGATCGGAACGTGGAGCGATCGCGGCGTCTTAAACGGGGACGATCAGGGGAACTTCCGCCCCGGCGATTCGATCACCCGTGCCGAGACGGCAACGGTGCTGGATAATCTGATCAGCTATGAAAAGCAGAGCGTCAAAGTGTTCTCGGACGTGAAAAAAGAGGATTGGTATGCCCTGGCGGTATCCCGCCTTTATGAGGCAGGCGTTATCACCGGGTATGAGGACGGCACCATCCGCCCGTCCAACGGCGTAACCCGTCAGGAGGCGGCCGTGATGATCGGCAGAGCGCTGGGTCTTGACGTAAGCGGCGCGGATCAGTCCGTGCTGAATCAGTTCAGCGATCAGGGTTTGATTCAGACCTGGGCAAGACCGACCGTGGCGCTGATGTTGTCGCGCGGTTATATTCAGGGCAGTGACGGGGCTTTCCGACCGGAGGATCCGATCACCCGTGCGGAGCTTGTCACCATCTTAAATAATATGATT
Organism: uncultured Eubacteriales bacterium; assembly: GCA_900550775.1. Classification (GTDB taxonomy): domain Bacteria; phylum Bacillota; class Clostridia; order Monoglobales; family Monoglobaceae; genus Ructibacterium. Next base: position 9,307 of record URTH01000038.1, read on the forward strand.
GCTATTTATGCGACTGAGGAAGGCGGCAGCGTTTCGGGCAGCTACGGCAACAAACTGGCCGTTGTAAAATCATCGACCACCTTTAACGGCGTAACCCTGGGCGGTCTGGTAATCGGCCCGCAGGTTTCGGGCAAGGTGAACCTAAACAGCGGTACCCGGATTGACGGAAATCTGTATAATCTGTCCTCCAATGTTACGCTGAACACGGCGGGCGCTACGGTAGATTCGATAACCAGCCCCAATGGAACGGTCAATAACGGTAGAAACAATTACGGCGGCGGCAGCGGCAGCGGATCCGGCAGCGGTTTCGGCGGCGGCAATGGCGGTAGCGGTCAGACGACAACCTATCGCGTGACCTTTATGGCAAACGGCGGTAACTTTGGCCTGGAGTCCTCCTATACCATCAGCTGCAGCCGTTCCAGCACGTATCGTGTCAACGCGCCCAATAATCCAACCAGAACGGGTTACACCTTTGTCGGCTGGTACTTTACCCAGACCGGCGCCAATGAACTGGATCCCGACCAGGCCGTAAATATGAGCGCGCTGGTTTCCGGCAACACTATTTTGTATGCAGGCTGGGATAAGATTTCCGGCAAATACGGCGATGTTCTTCCGGCAACCGGCAAGGACGTAGCCGGCACCGGAAAGTCCGCAACCGAGCTGATGACAAACGTCTTGCTGGACGGTACGAATACCGCAGATCATTACCGTGCAACGGGCGCATTGAAATATGTGAACGATTATGAGGGCGCGCCGAGCCTGAGCAAGGAGGGCAACTTCCTGGCGTTGACCTATACTCTGCCGTCCAGTTTGGAAACTCCGGCCAACGCGGTCGTAACCAGTACGTTCGGCGGTTCGGAGTCCGAGCAGGAGTATAAGAGCTTTACCAATAGCAACCGCAGCTTTACGCGCGTGTTCTATGTCACTGCGGCAACCAAGAAGAACGAGATTGTCTTTAGCGTAGATTTGACCGGCGAAGGCAAGCGGGACGATCTGCATGAGATTGTAATTGATATCACAAGACTGACGCTGGACGCAAATTCCGTGGTATCGGAAACGGTAACCAATGAAGAGGAGTTTGCGGCAGCGCTGGCAAAGGAAAAAGTCAACCAGGTTGTTGTGGACGGCACCGTAACGCTGAAGGATAACACGGTCTATGCAGCAGCCGGTGTGCGGAAAACGGTGGTGCTGAGCACGCCGCTGCAGATTGCGGCAGGCGCTGCGGTTACCCTGAAGAATCTGGACTTTAAGACGGCAAAGGATCAGACGCCGGATAGCATTGTTGTGAACGAGACGGCAGAACCGGCGCCGACCGAGGCACCGCCTGCGCCGAGTACATCACCGGCAGTGTCCGATGCGCCGGTGACGTCCAGTGCACCGGTAACGTCCAATGCGCCGGCAGCATCCGGCCAAAAGACTGTGCTTGCGGCAGAAAACAAAGCTGCGGCACTGATTGTGGAAGGCTGCAGCGTGCGCGGCACTTACCGAAAGGGTGCGATTGCATCCTTGCAGGTGAATGATCTGACTGTAAAGAACAGTATGTTCTACGGCAGCGAGGGCTGCGGCATTGAATTTGCCGATGTTGTCAATTCTGCGACGGTAGAGGGTAATACTTTTGACGGCTACAATGTAGCATTATCGTACGGATTGGTTGCGGTAAGCATGAAAAAGAATGCGTTTTTAGACAACGTGACCGATGTGTCCTTGACGGACGTGTCCAACCGTTTGCCGGATCTTTCCGAGAACTATTATAAGGACGGCGCCGTTGTTGTGGGCGGTGCTGCAATCGTCAGCCCGGCCTACACCGATGAAAAGTGCACCAAGTTAGACAGCAAAATTGCGGAGGGTGCATACCTGTTTATTGATGACGGTGCGCCGGTAAACGCAGCAGGTATCGACAAACTGGAACTGCCGACCGGCGGTACGATGACGGTTCGGGTGATTCCGATGGATGCGCGCAGCACGGAAGTTATTATCAACGACGAGGCGAAAGCCGCACCGGCGACCGTAATTTTGGATCGGAACATGACCTTAAAGATTCAAATCGGCAGCTTTGTGCATAACATCACCGTGATGGGGGAGACCCCGGCGGTACCGCAGCCTTAGGTATATGAGGCCTGTGGCCCTAAAACCAATGAGAGAAAGAAAAAGCTCAGCCCGGCATCTGCCGGACTGAGCTTTTTTGTTTGCGCAACCCAAAACCAATTACACTGTTTCGGTAAAACGGTTTGTGATGCCGGTTTAAAATACCACAACCAAGAGCATTTTAAAATCCTCCGCGCCCATTACGGCGTGCGGATGCTTTGCCGGCATGACGATGGATTCTCCTTCGGTCAAAAAATATTCAGTGCCGTCAATAGTGATTTTTCCTTTTCCGTCAAGACAGGTCACAAATGCGTCGCCGCCCGACTCGTGGGTGCTGATCTCCTCGCCTTTTGAGAACGCAAACAGTGTAATGCTTACCGCGTCATTCTGCACAAGGGTCTTGCTCACAATCTGGCCCTCCTGATACGAAACGGCGTCTTTTAACGTTAAAACCTCTGATTTGCGGATGTTTTTCATAATCTCCTGCATGGTATCGCTCCTCTCAAATGTATGATTTACTGATTTTATCATTTATTATACCACGATTATACCATATTATAGGAAAAATCCCAAGAGATTTCCGGCAACAAAACCTAATTTTTTAAAAAGAATTGCATTTTGGCACATTTTGTAATATAATGGCAGTGGGGAAAATTGGTATCTGCACGCAAATGCGAGGTATTTTGTTTTGATGCCATAGTATTTTTGGGAGGGTATTATGAAAAAATATGAGGAAAAGCCCGGCGTCAAGCAGGACTTATTTTGTTGGGTTTCCGATGCGGCTTTTGCAAGATTTCAAAGCTTTTGCCGTAACGTTCTTGGAACAGAGGTGGACGAACTGCCGTCGGAACAGAGTATCTTTATGAGGCAAAGCCTCTCCATTGTTTTTTTCGCTACAATTTTATTTTTGCTGACAAACGGTTTGTATCTTGTCAAAAACATTGTGTGTGATACCATGATTGTGATTGACATGATACCGCTTTACATGATGGTTACAGCCTCTCTCGCGATGCTGATTTTCTTAATATTTCAAAAAAACTACGGTTCTTCGCTGTCAAGATTTGTTTTGCTTGCATTCTATACGGTGGTGATTGCAAGCGTTACCGTTTTTATGGTTTCCTGTAATTTTCACAAAATCGGTCTTTCGATTTCCATGTGCTATCTCTTTGTTATCATGATTGCGCCGACGTACCGCTTGTTTGATACCGTTGTCATATGCATTTTGATATTGGTCAGCTGGTGGCTGCCCGGCAAGCTCCCTTATGCGGAAAACTATAATTTGTTTAAGCATTTTTTGCTGCGTTTTTCCATTGTTGCCGGATTTATTGCGGTTCGTTCGGTCTTTCTCCGCCAATCCTCCAATGAGAGATATATT
>URTH01000039.1 GCA_900550775.1 uncultured Eubacteriales bacterium
AAAAAAGCGGCCTTTGTCTTTGCTGATTTTTCACAGATCCCGGATTATGCGGCAGAGAGCATCGATCGGCTGTGCGAGGCAAGCCTGATGCAGGGTGTCGGCAATCAGAACTTTGCGCCGATGGCATCGGCAACCCGTGCGGAGGCGGCCGTGGCGGTTTACAGAGTGTATCAATATCTGCACGAAACCGCCAAAGGGGCGTAATGGAAGGAGATGGTTACAATGAAGAAGTTTATGAAAAAAGCGGGTTCTTTGGTTACAGCAGCGGCTTTGACGCTTACCATTTTCCAAGTAGCCGGGTTCGGTGCCGCCTCTTCGGCACAGCCGCTCCGCGGTGCCGAGGAGGGACTGCTGCGGCATATTAATGTCATTGAAAGCAGCGTAGATTATAATAAGGAAGTCACTCGCGGAGAGTTGGCCTATGTTGCGGCAAGGGTCTTGGCTGCGCCGGAGGATTCGGCGGCGGAGGTTTGGTTCTATGACGTGACGGAAGAGAATCCTTATTTCGGCGAGATCGGCGCGCTGGTGCAAAGCGGCGTGATTACCGGGGACGGTGACGGTTATTACCGCCCGGACGATGCCGCCACGGAGGACGAGGTGTGCAAGGTGTTTTCGGTCATTCTTGGCTATAAGGAGGTCGGATACTTTGACACGTACCGCAAGGCTGCGCAGCGGGCGGGGTTTACGGACGGCGTAAACCTTGGCGACGGTGTAAGCTACGGTGAGCTTTTGCAGGTTGCATACGATGTTTTGCATACCGAGATGTTTGAGCCGGTTCGCTTTGGCGAGGAGACCGAGTATCAGTTAAAGGACGGCTACTATGCCATCGAGCGGTATCACGGGCTGGTTCCGCAAAAAGGCGTGGTTGAGGGATGCCTCGGTACCACGCTGATCCGCCCCGATGACAGCATCACCGAGGGGAAAATTGTGATCGGCGGCACCGTATACAATTGTGAAAACGGTGACGCGCTCCTCGGTCAGTCGGTCATCTTTTATACCGGCCGTGACGGCGGAGATCCGGATCGCAATATCCGTTATATCGTGTCGGATGACAGAATGAACCACATGATGACGATTTCCGGTGACGATGTGATCGGAAAGACGGGCGGCACGGTGCGTTACTGGAGCAATGATAAGGAACGCACCGTCAAGGTGTCGGAGACTGCCGATGTGATTTACAACGGCATCGCGTACCCCGATTACACCGAGGAGGATTTAAAGCCCGGCGCCGGTACGGTGACCCTGATCGATAACAATGACGATAATCTTTATGAAGTGATCATGATTGACGCCGTTACCTTTGGCGTAATCAAAACGGTTGACACCGAAAACAACATTGTTTTTCTCCGCTACCCGGAGGATGTTACCATCGGTGACGGGCGTGAGGATACCGAAATGGTCTTTCGCCGCGGCGAGTATAAGGCGCTGCCAAGCTCGGTGACGTCCGGCACAGCGGTGGCGGTGAAAGAAAGCAAAAACCAAGCGGGCACCAAATACATGACGGTTTATTTGCTGGAGACCGGCAGCTACGGCGCGGTGGAGAGCATCGGCGAGGATTTTATCAAGGTAGCCGGTGTAACCTACGCGACCAACGGCGCGACCGTGACCGATACAAGCAATGCGATCAGACCCGGTGAAAACGTTACGGTATATCTTTATAACGGAATTTGCGGTGTGATTCTTCATCCGGAAAACGATATGGATAAGATCGGGTATCTGGTAAACGCGCGCAGGGAGAATAAATCCTTTGCCGGTGTTTTAGAGGTTCAGCTGGTTGATACCAACCGCACGCTTTTGGAACTGAAAGGAACCAAGAAAATCATTGTGGACGGAAAGACCTGCACCGACAATGACACGAACACCGTTTTGACAAGCCTGGCGGCGACCGCGGCACAGTCGGCAAAGCCGGATCCCGCGTATCCTTACGCGCAGCTGGTGCGCTATCGTCTAAACAATGACGGCTGCTTGACGCATCTTGACACGGCAGCTTACAACGCAGCGGACGAGACAGAAGATTCTCTTCAAAAGCATACATTCAACGAGACCAACAGTCTGACCTATAATGCAAGAAATGCGGCGTGGTTTGACGGTAACAATTTTGCGTTTACATCGGGTGCGACAGCGCTCGGAACGGTCTGGATGGTTCCTGAAAACGCCCGTGATGAGGCGGACTGGTACCATGCCGGACTGGATGAGTACAGCTATAAAATGGATGCTTATAACTTTGATAAAGAGTACGCAACCGTTGATTATGTTGTTGCGTATTATACCAAGCCGGAAACGCCGGAGGAGGTTGACAAAAACCGCTGGGCAGAGGTAATCACCGGGATTGATACGGTTTTAAATGACGAGGGTGAGCAGACCAAAAAGGTATACACCATTGCCGGCGGCGGCACCACGAGAACCCATACGTTAGATCCGTACGCAGGTGCAGACGCGATTCCGGCTGACTTGGCAATCGGCGATGTGATTCGGGTCGGCTCCAACAAGACCGGTTCTACCGTGAATCTTGTGCAGCGTTTTTATCATATCGGCGTAACCCCGTCCAGCCGGAGCTTTAATGCCGGAAACCCGAATGCCCAAGGGGTTCAGGACGACAGAACCTATATGGCGTTCGGAACCGGACTGTATGTGAACAACGGTATTTTAGGATTTACGACGTCCATCAATGATAAGACGGAAAGCTGTGCGGAACGCATCAACTTCTTTAACTTTAAGCTTGGCAGTGCGTCGGTATTCGTATATGACAGTGAAAAGTCGGAACCTAAGGTGAAGCAGAGCGATATCAACGATCTTGTGACCTGGGAGATGAATCCGGCGACAACGGATCGTGTTGTGCTTTATGCGAAGGACGGTTATCTGCAATTTGTATTGATTGTGAAATAAGAAAGGGGATACGAACGTGAAGAAACTAACCGCACTTGTTTTAACATGGTGTATGCTGCTGACGATAGTGCCTGCGTTTACGGTTTCGGTATCGGCGGCAAGCTGGACGGATGGATGGACAATGACCGGAAACGGCGCCGCCGTCAAAGACGGAAAGATTCTTTTAAACAGCGCAGCCGGTGAAGTCAAGGCAGTGAAAAACTGGCAGGTCAGCGGCGGAAAGTTTGACGTCAGCTTTACCATGAAGATTAACAGTCTCAGCGGCAGCAACAATATCCAGATTTGTACGGGTCAGTACCGTGCGATGATGGTTCCGGGCTCAAGCGGCTTTAAGGTAAGCAGCAGCAACGGTACGATTCTTGCAACCATCAGCTATCCCATCGGGACGGATGTGCACGAATATCGAATTCTTGGCAATCAAAAGCGGTTTACTGTGCTGATTGACGGATACTATATTCAGGAGTTTGACGCAGAGGTGTACAGCGCAAAGAATTGGATTGAGTTTTGGGGAATCGGGAACGCCAACAATCCCCTAAATATTGAGATTCATGATTTTGCAATTCACAGTGTGCAGAGCGATGTTAAAAGCGGCATTGACACCACCTATAACGATGACGCCATCGATGCCCAGGGTAACATTCCGCCGGGAAATCTTTATGAGGATTTTGAAGACCCCAATAAGGATTATAAAAGATGGCAGCTGCGCGATTCGTGGAAGATCGAAAACGGCACCATGGGCGCGCTGGCAAAAAGCGGCGCGATCGAGAGAACCAAGACGATGCTGGGCTTTAAGGATGAGTTCCGTCTCACCATCAAGGCAAAAACAACCACACTTGGCGCAAACTGCGGACTGCAGCTTTTCTGGCCGGGTTATAAAACCTATATGCTGATTAAAAAGGATCGCCTGGATCTGACCGTCGGGCAGGGGTCAGTGTCCTCACAGAATTTTGATTCGATCGTGGACGGGAAGTGGCACGAATACACCATCGAGGGCTACAACTACGGACGAAACGTTCGCTTTTATGTGGACGGCGTGCTGGTAAGTGATAACGAAGCGGCTCCGAATGATCGCACCGATTACCACGTTTATATCTACTGTCAGCCGATTGAGGCAGAATACAGCGAACTGATTATTGACGAATTCAACTTTGAAACCTGGGATAACAATCTGGAGATTGCAACTCCCTTTGAGGGAGCGGAATATCTGTCGGGAAGAACGATTGACCTTCAGGCAAAGGTGAGCGGCGACCGCGATATCCCCTATGTGGATTATAAAATCAATGGACAGACCGTGGCAACCGGCAAAGCGCCGGATTACAAAGCGGAACTCAGTGGGATTGCCCCCGGCTCCTATATCATGACCGCGTGCTATGAGGATCAGAAAAGCCCGGAGGTAGACTTTACCGTGGTTCCGGCGGTCGAGGGAAGTCTGAAGATCAGCTACGGCGATGACAAAACGGCTATAGCTGCCGTGGCTTTCTATGATAAATACCATGCGGTATCCTCGGTCGAGTATCGGTTAAACGGTAATCTAATCGGTACATCCTACGAAAATCCGTATACGGTGCCGCTTGGCACCCTGCCGGCAGAGGCGGCCACCTTGTCCGCACTTTGCCGCGATAAGAACGGACTGGTTGTCAGCGAGCTGACCGAAAAGGTGTTCCCGCCGCTGGACGATACGGCGTGCTCGGTGAACTATTCGACAGAGATCGCTTACACGGTAGAGGGTGACGGCGGCAGCGGCAGTTACGAATTTAAAACGGCAATCACCGTTTGTATCTGAATCACACCAAGGACGCGGTAACGTACCTGACCGATCGCGGCGAAGAGAGCTTTTCACCCGGTACCGGGCGGTTTGAGATTATCACCGAGGGGCCGACTGCCGATGTTTACCGCAACGGTCAGCTGGCGTTTTCGATGATAATGCCGCAGACCAATGAGGTGGGACAGCGCTATGAAGAAAACGGTCTGAACTTTACGGATAAAGCGGCATTCCTGCCGCAGGAGCGCGGAAACTATTTTGTCAAGCGGAACGTGACGGACAAAAACGCGGTTTATCACACGTCCGGACTTTCCTACATTCACAATCTGGACTTTGTGGCGGATCGGAGCGATGCGGCGCGCATGGTTGTCAACGACGGATATTACCGTACCGATCTGGAACTGAAGGACGGCAAGTTTTATGCCTGGACGACCAAATTCGACTCCAGTGAGCCGTTTTGCAAGGAACTGGCAAGCGCCTTGGAGGCGGACAACGTGTATTACCGCGTTGAGACGACGGCCGGCATGTCAAGATTATACGGAAACGGCCGCTGGCTGGCATCTTTCAGAAACATGCACACCTCCGGAGAAAATACCGTTGCAATCAACGTGACGGGCGGTGACGGACTTTCGTATCTTGCCGTTTCGGATAACACGGACGTATACCTTTATCGGGACGATTTCAAAAAGACGGCAGAGTTTGACTCGATGAGCTATTTTCAGCTGCAAAACGGCATGAGCGCCTATGTGGATCCAAGCAAGGGTACCATGCTGCTGAACGCGCTGGATAAGACGGACGCCATGGCAGAAATCAGCGCCTATGTGGGCGATGCCACCTTGTCCGCTGATGTGACGGTCAACGAGAGCAACGGCGGATTCTACTTTTTAACCAACCATTCGACAACCAAGATGTACTCAAAGATCGGATATAACTTTAAAACCGGGAATTATGAGGTCGTCTACATGAATGAGGGCACGGTATACGAGCCGGGCTGCATTCGGATACCGGGCGATTTCCCGACCGGCGAAAAAGTACATATGGAGCTTCGTATACGGATGCTGCCTGCCGGAAGAGAAATTGCGCTTTTGGTAAACGGCGAGCAAAAGATCGTACAGGTCAAAGGCCCGGATCGCCGCGGCAAGATCGGATTTATCGCCGATGACGCGGTGGCTTATGTCGAAAACCTCTCCTACCGCGCAGATTCCAGACCGGTGCTTTCTGAGACCGAAACCGTAATGGATAGCACGTATTTTAGCGCAAGCCATGATCTGATTGATAAAGGCGATGAGGTTGTTGTTGTCGGAGAAAACAAAAAATCCATGACCACCAGTGACGGCGGAAAAACGTGGAATGTCAACACCACACCAAAGGAAGGATATAGCTTTAACATCGTTCAGCTAATGGAATCGGACGGCAGCGGCGGATATCGGCGCACCGGCGAGTGTATCTCGGTTTACCGTGAGAAGGTCGGACAAAACAAGGACGGCGTACCGACCTACGATTATATCACCTACTATTCCAAAGACAACGGCGATACCTGGGAGAGACGGAGCTTTGTGGACGGCAACGGCGTGGCGGGACGCATTACCATGAACAACCGTATTACACAGGGAAGATCGGGGCGCGTTTACTATGCCTGCTGCGATAATAATAACGAGGACTATGGCTACACCTCTATATGGTACACGGACGACAAGGGAAAGACCTGGACGCGGAGTGAAAACGACTTAGATGCCAAAAAACTTGGCTATTGCATTCAGGAGGTTGTCTGCCTGGAGACCGAAAGCGGTGTTGTCCGCGCATATTTTAGAAACAACATGGGGTTTGTGCACTATATGAACTCCTACGATTACGGAAAGACGTGGGATATGGAGCATATCTATCAGACGCCGTTCCTCAGTGCGCTGAACTGCTACAACATCGAGCTGGATCCCTATGACATGAAAACCCTGTATGCGGCGTGGGGTTATGATAACGCCAATCTTCACGGGATCGATCAGTGGCCGAGAACCCGGTGGGCGCTTGCCAGAAGCTATGACGGCGGCGAAACCTGGGAGTATCTTGGTACGGTACACGAAAATAACGGCAGCGGTCTTGTTATGATGAATTTAAATGTCGGCGTGACGAAGGATTATATCTTTATGGACGCGTTTTCAAGCAACGATATGTCAACCGATTCGCAGTCGTGGGGCCGTACCGTCGTGATCGACAAGAAAAAGCTGAAAGGCACCAAGGATTTTGAGCAGCTGCATATGGCAAGCAACGAGCAGATCGAGATTACCTCGCTGATGACAAAGAAGGAGCGGCAGACAAGCATGCTGATCAGCGACAGGGACGGATGCGCGGTGATAAACGGTTACCGTATCGAAAACGCGGCGGCAAACGGCAGCGTAGAGGTAGACTGTGCGGCGGCCTTTATCGGTGCGGCGGCAGAGAACAATGCAGACGGCAGCGTGACGCTAAAGTGCGGTGATTCGGCGGTTGTTCTTCACGATATCTCAGAAAAAGACGGCAGAAAGTACGTGAAAACGGAGACCTTTGCAAAACAGTTTGGCCTGACGCTGAGCCGGAGGGGCGATACCCAAATCATCGGACAGTCAAACTGGAACGATGCGCAAAAGCAGTGCATGAATACAGCGGCTGCCATGTTTGCAGAGGAGTTTTAAGAATGATGGACTTATCCCATACATGAATCGGCAGTTGTTTTTGCAGCAATGGATGGATGAGTCGGAAAGAGAGGCAAAATGATAATGGAAAACATCAAAAGTAAGTCGCCGGCACTGCCGAGGAAAAAGTCGATACCCCGGCGCATGATGGAATGCTGGGAGCTGTATCTGTTTTTGCTCCCGGCCATCGTGATCGTAGCCATCTTTAAGTATGCGCCCATGTACGGGATTCAGATCGCGTTTAAGGATCTGATCCCCGGCAAGACTATCGCAGAAGCTTCGTGGGTCGGCTTCAAGCATTTTATACGGTTCTTTTCATCGCCGAACAGCAGCATCATGATATGGAACACTTTTAAAACGGCGATTGCAACCAGTGTTTTGACATTTCCGCTCTCCATCATCTTTGCGCTGATGCTAAATGAGGTGCATAACGAGAGGGTCAAAAAACTGGTGCAGAATATCTCTTATATGCCATATCTGTTTTCGGTTGTTATCGTAATCAGCGTGGCAAACGTATTTCTGGCGCCGAACACCGGTGTGATTAACATCCTGATTCAAAAGCTGGGCGGTGAGCAGATTCTGTTCTTCGGCCATGATAAGTATGTTTTGCCGATTTATGTGGTGACCGGGATCTGGTCCGGTCTCGGCTACGGCGCAATTATCTATATTGCGGCTCTGGCAGGCATCGATCAGGAGCAGCTGGAGGCGGCAAAAATTGATGGTGCCAACCGCTGGCGTGTCATCTGGCATATTGAACTTCCGGCGCTTTCTGATACCATCGTGATTATGCTGATTTTAAGCTGGGGTCAAATGTTTGCCATCGGCGCGGATAAGATGCTGCTTTTGCAGACCTCGCTGAATATGAATGCGTCGGAAATTTTAAGTACCTATGTGTATAAGGTCGGATTATTGGAAGGCCAATTCGGCTTCTCCACGGCGGTAGAATTATTCAACACAACGGTAAACGTGATCTGCTTGCTGCTGGTAAACGGCGTTGCAAAGAAGATCAACGGCAATTCGTTGTTCTAGGGGGGAAGAGATATGGCGAGAAAAACAAATAGTGTAAAGTTATCAAGCGGAGACAGAGTGTTTGGTATTGTAAACGGCATCTTGCTTGCAATCGTCACACTTTTGATTGTTTATCCGATTTACTTCATCATTGTTGCGTCCGTCAGCGACCCGACCTATGTCAATCTGGGACAGACGCTGTTTTGGCCAAAGGGCTTAAACATCAGCGGATACCAAAAAATATTTGAGTATTCCGAGATCACCACGGGATATTTAAACTCCATTTTTTACACGGTTCTGGGTACCTGCATCAACCTTTTGGTGTGTATTCCGACAGCGTTTTCGCTGTCCAGAAAAGAACTGGTGGGCAGAGGATGGATCAACGCGTTCTTTGTGGTTACCATGTATTTTTCGGGCGGTCTGGTGCCGGGGTATTTGCTGATTAAAAACCTGGGCATGATTAACACCGTCTGGGCGCTGGTGCTTCCAGGTGCGCTGAATGTGTATAACATGATTGTGTGCCGCTCCTTCTTTATGAGCAACATCTCGGATGAACTGTTTGAGGCAACCAAGATTGACGGCGGCAGCTATACTTCCTTCTTTTTCAAGGTGGTGCTGCCTCTGTCAAAATCGATTATTGCCGTCATGGTACTGTACCACGCGCTGGTACACTGGAATTCGTACCTCAGCGCACTGTACTATATCAGAGACACCGACAAATATCCGCTGCAGCTGATTCTGCGTAACCTGACGGCGTCGCTCAGTGTGGACAGCATTCAGGATGCCATGGATTCCGCGGCGATTTCCGAGAAGATGAAGGCGTCGCAGACGGTGCGCTACGCCGTGATTATCGTAGCGTCGATCCCGGTATTTTTGATGTATCCGTTTGTACAAAAATACTTTGTAAAGGGCGTTATGGTCGGTTCTGTGAAAGGCTAATCGCAGTATAAAAATAAAATTTATATAAAAAGGAGTTGTAAGACATGAAAAAATGGTTTCAAAAAGGCTTGGCGCTCACCATGGCAATGTCGCTGTTTGCGGTAACGCTGACGGGCTGCGGAGCAAAAAAGGAGGCGTCCTCGGACGGCGGATTCAGCGTGACCTTCGGGGAACCGACCAATGTGGAAAACAAGGAGAACCTGCAGCATTTTTATGATCGGTTAAATTCGCTGACCGATGTCACGATCACCTACGATCTGCTGAGCGCAGGCGACGGTGCCGACGCATTAAAGCTGCGGTTTGCCTCCGGCGACTATCCGGAGGTCATTATGGGCAATTTTTTGCAGACCTCGGACGTTTCAAAATACGCGGCAAACGGGATTCTTCTTCCCTTGGACGAGTATATCAATGAGACGGATACCCCCAATATCTACAAGTTTTTTGAGGACTATCCCAAGAGCAAGGCGGCAAACTATCTGCCGGACGGGCATATGTATTCTCTGCCGCAGTTTGTAGAGTACGAGCCGCAATATCTGGAAAACACCATTTTTATCAACAAGACCTGGCTGGATAAGCTGAACCTGGATGTTCCAAAGACCATGGACGATTTGCTTAAGGTGCTGCGCGCGTTTAAGACCGGTGACCCGAACGGAAACGGCCAGGCGGATGAGATCGGTATGAGTTTTTTGGAAAAGAGCGGATATCAGTATCCGGAGGCGCTGCTTTCCTGCTGGGGGGTTGCCGCAAAATCCGGTGCGTTTGACAGCTATTGTACGGTAAAGGGCGGAAAGGTGATCTTTGCGCCGATGATGGAAGAATGGAAGAAGATGATCAAGTATTACAACACCCTGTATGCCGAAGGGCTTTTGGATATGGAGTGCTTTACGCATAACAATGAGACCTTTAATTCCAAGATGCAGGCGGACACTTCGAAAATCGGTGTGATCTGGTCGCAGACCTGCCCCATGAAGAATAAGGACGAGTATATTGCCATCGAGCCGCTGGTAGCCGAAGAGGGCGTAAAGCCGGTATGGCACATTCATCCGGGAATTATCGGTAACCGCAACGTGTTTAGCATCACCAACAAGTGTCAAAATCCCAAGGCGGTGATGCAGTGGGTTGATAAGATGTTTACGCTGGAAAATTCCCTGCAGAATATGTACGGCGAACTCGATACCACCATCAAGAAAAACGATGACGGAACCTTTCGCTGGATAGACCCGCCGGCAGGAAAAACGCAGGCAGGCTTCCAGGCGGAGAACAGAATGCTCTCCTGGGTGGCGTGCATCCGTGCGGAGGATATCGGCACCAAGATTGAGATGAGCGAGCTTTGGAGGCGGCAAGGCGCGCAGTTTGAGCTTTATAAGGACTTTATCGACCAGGAGCCCTGGCCGCGGCCTTATTACAGTGTTGAAGAGGCCAATCGGATCAGCGAGCTTACTACCGATATCTTTAAACTGGTTGACGAGAAGAAGGCAAAATGGATTACCGGGGCAGAGGACGTGGATAAGGATTGGGAAAGCTATAAGCAGTCACTGGAAAACATGGGAATCAGCGAGCTGATGGAAATTAACCAGAAGGCGTATGACCGCTACATCGAAAAGATGCCCAAATAAAAACAGCAGACACACAAAGGCCGGCGCGCAGCCGGCCTTTTTTGTGTGCAAAAAAGAAAGGTGGTGATATTCACGTATTTTTTGGTGAAATTGGAATAGGAAATGACAAGGCCGCAATATAAAATAGGGATAGGTGCAGAGTGCCGGAATGGAATATCATCCGGGCAAGAAAAACGTGAAAATGCGAGGAGAGAGGAAGATGGAAATTCATTTTCGGGGTAAGACGGTAGTGATCACCGGCGCGGCCGGCGGTCTTGGCAGCGCCATGGCAGAGCATTTTGCCATGCAGGGCGCCAATGTGGCTTTGTGCGATTACAGCGAGCGTGTGACAGAAATGGCCAAGGCGCTCCAAAAACAGGGGCTTTCGGCGGCCGGGTTCGCCTTTGACATTACCGATGGTGAGGCGGTTCGGACGGCAATGCAAAAAATCACAGAGCAATTTGGCGTTATTGATGTTTTGGTAAATAACGCCGGGATCAATGTCGGGCCGGAGCAGAGACGGACGGTCGAAAACTTTTCGGACGAATGGTGGGATAAAATCCAGGCGGTTGACTTAAAGGGCGTCTATCACTGCAGCAAAGCGGCCATTCCTCTGATGAACCCGGATGGTGCGTCAATCGTGAATATCAGCTCGATTGTGGGCATTGTGCCGCTCAGAAATCAATGCTCCTTTGCCGCGGCCAAGGCCGGCGTGATTCAACTGTCCAAGGCGATGGCGCTGGAGCTTGCGGAAAAGAAAATCAGGGTCAACGTAGTAGCGCCGGGGACGGTCGGGATTGCAATCACCAACCGCCTGTGGGCAGAGGACAGTGCGATGCAGCGGCTTTTAGCCCATATTCCGATGAACCGCCAGGCGGTGCCGGAGGAAATTGCCGATGCGGTAAGCTTTTTGGCATCGGATGCCGCCTCTTATATTACCGGGGTGGTACTGCCGGTGGACGGCGGATGGACGGCCGGCGGCATTGCAAGAGATTTTTGAATTGAGAGGAGGAAAACACCATGCGCCTTGCAGATGATATCACGAGAATGTCCGTGCCAAAGGGCGGCGTCGGTATTTTTTGGGTCGGACAGGCCGGCTTTGTCTTAAAAACCGATGACGGCCGGTTGATTGGCATTGATTTATACCTTTCGGATTGCTGCGAGCGGTATTTTGGATTTCAAAGGATCATGCCGTATTTGTTAGAGCCGCACGAGATCGTGTTTGACGCTTTACTGATAAGCCACGCGCACTACGACCATTTTGATGTGGACGCGGTTCCAATGTTGTTTCGCCCAAAGACGCACATGATTGCGGCGCGCGATGCCGAGGCAGAGTGCAAGCGGCTGGGCATCCGGGGTAACATTGACTATATTGCGTGCGGCGAGACTGTGGAGGAAGAGGGGTTTTCGGTCAAGGCAATGCCCTGCGACCACGGAGACCTTGCGCCGGACGCGGTCGGCTTTTTGATAACCGCCGGAACTAAAAGAATTTATTTTGCCGGGGATACGGCGTACCGATCGGAATATTTTGAAAACCCGGAGCTTTTCGGTGCGGATGCGGCGATTTTCCCCATTAACGGCGCTTTTGGAAATATGGATGGTGAACAGGCGGCAAAGGCGGCTGAGCTTTGCAGACCCAAATGCACACTGCCATGCCATTTCTGGAACTTTGCCGAGCATCTGGGCGATCCGAATACCTTTATAACATCGATGAAAGAGAAAAATTTACCCTATCGCATTCTGCGAATGGGAGAGGGTATGGTT
>URTH01000040.1 GCA_900550775.1 uncultured Eubacteriales bacterium
CAATTGATTCAAAGCAATATCTTGCTGAAAACTGACTTTTTCGACAGTCTGAAAGCTGCCGCACGGCAGCTTTTTTTTGATTACAAGTCCAGTATAAGCAGCATGGCCGCCGCGCGGACGCTGTTTTTTTCCAGCAGTTCGCGCAGCAGGGTACGCCTTGCCGGCATCCTTTGCCGCAGCGCGGACAGCGAAAACGGCTCCTTCTTCCATGCAAAAAGCGCCTGTTTCCAGAATCCGTCCGGCGCGCTGCGCAAATACGCCTCGGCTTCTTTGACGATAAGCTCCGCCGCCGCAGCCCGTGACCGTGCCTGCATTGCCAGCGCGGCAAGCGCCGTCTCCTCTGCCCGTTCGGTTTCTTCCGCGCAGGGACTGCATATCGCGCCGTCAGCACGAACGCCCATAAACAGAGTTTGCCGGCAAATACTATGTAAGGTCTCCTTCGGCAGCTCTGCGGTTCGTTCGTCTCCCTCGCGGAAGGCGGATTTTTTTCCGAAAACCGCTTCCATTCCATCCGATACCGCCGTACAAAACGGCACGGCAATTCCCCCATCGCCATCCCGATCCGGCAGCACCAGCGCCATTTCATCATTCAAAATATGATAATCCGTTCCCAGATTTTCCAGTTCCCGTTTCATTGCCCGCAGCGAAGAACCCCCGGTTTTTTGCAGCAGCTTTTTGATCTGCCGGCTCTTTTCCGCCGCATAAAGCTGCCCGGCCGCCGGAAAGGCCTCGTGTACCTCGTTTTGGCTATCCGCGCTTTCTGTCGGCGCACCGCCGCAAAAAATCTCAAACTGCTGCGGCACATCGCCGGTATAGGTAACAAAGATATCCCGGTACCCGTCTGCGGCAAAGCTTGTCCCCTCTGCCATAAAAAGCTCATGCACCGTCCCGTTGCAGGAACAAACCGTCTCGTCGGCGCCGTCATAATAAAGGGATGCAAGCAAATCCGCAAGATCTTTTTCCCTCTTTTCGGCAATCCAGACATACCGTCCCGGCTCCTTAGCTTTCCAGTATGCACCCAGCGGCGAAACGTTCCCGGCGCCCGTGATAAAAAGATGCAGCGGACAGACCGGGGAAATCCCGTCAAGAACCTGCTCCGGGTAGAGGATCGACGCCCCCGACACCAAAACAGAGAGCGTTTTTGCGCTCTGGGCAGCCAACGCCCTCTCCAGTGTATCATGCAGGCTTCCGCCGGTTTTTTGTGCCTGAAGCCAAGCAAAGGTCATAAGCTCTTCGGTCGGGATGCAGGGCATATCCGCCCCGGTTGCCCAAAGCTCTGCCGGTGTATCCTTTGGCAGCAGCAAAAACAGATCGTAAAACAGTTTTTTCACCCTCTGCACGGTTTTCAGTTCCATACCACCGCTGAGATCCAGGATAAACTGTACCTTGTCCTTATCCCACCTTTGGTAACGCTGTCTGTCATGGGAAAACAGCCGAAAATATCCCATGCCGCCGCGCATTTCATCCCAAACGTAGCCGACCGATCCGGGGTTTTTCACCTCAAACTCCAATACGATATCGCGCTGCGCATGCTCAGAAAATTCCAGCTGCCGGTCGGCGCGGTAGGGCGCACGGCTTTCTACCCCGTCCAGAGTGAGCGATACCGTCATCGGACAGACATTTTGCTCCACGGGATGGAGCAGCGGCAGCCATAGCCCGAAAGGCAAAACCAGTGTGCATACGTCCTTGTTCTGCGGCAGACGCAGCAGATAGGAAAGCACCACCGTGCAGCTCTCTCCCGGCGCAAGCCCCTCCCAGGAAAGCTCGTAAATCCCCGACTTTAACCGGGTCAGACAATAGCCACAATCCCGGTATATACTGCTTGCCGCCGTGACGATCTCGGATCGCAGCAGCGCCTTTGCCCCCGTCAAAAGCTGCATATCCGTAATCACCGCCCCCTCCGGCAGCGGAAAGTAATAACGGGGCGATACACTCTCTCCTCCGGGGTTGACAAAATCATAGCGCACCGTAAGCGCGGCATATGCCGGCCGAATCTGGCCGGTTACCTCCATATTCTTTAAAAAATTCATACTCCCTCACCCAAACATTATGGATCATCCCAGGGCGCAGCGCCAATCTCCCCCGGCTTTTCTGCGCTCTTTTGTATTTTCCAAAAATTACTACGCTATCAGCATATCACAAATAACACTATTAGTCAATATTTCATACTTATAATATCTTAATAATTGAAAACAATTAGTATATAATTACTACTAAAAAGGCGGTGATCGCGTGAAAAGCACATTCAATTACAACGCACTTGGCCAAAGAGTACGCAAACGGCGGAAGGAATTGCAGTTAACCCAGGAGCAGCTGGCGGAGGCCTGCAATTTATCCGCTGCGCATATCGGACACATTGAACGCGGCACCAGAGCCTTGTCGATCGAATCGCTGCTGACTCTGGCCGATATTTTAGATGTCAGCACCGACTATCTGCTGCTGGACATCACCCCGGCCGGTGAGCGGCATCTGGATCGCCTGTTTCACGCGATGGACAACACCAATCCGCAAAAAATGGCCTCGTTTTATGCGATTGTAAAAATTCTGGCCGAACATATCGACCAGCTGCCGTAACAATGCAAAGTCAAAATCCAAAATCCGCCGATCCGGCGGATTGAGCGTATCGATAAACCTATTTTGCGAAAAATTTCATTTTGATTCTATCGCCGTCCCCTGCTTAGCCATGCCGTCTCCGCTCTCGCCTCGGTCAGCGATGGACGACTGCCACCGGCAGTCATCGCCGCGGCGGCGCAGAAATGAAATTTTTCGCCGATTTTATTTTATTTTCTTTTTGTACGAAAAATTTTTATCCCTTTGACCACCTCAAAGACGCCGATCAAAAACAAAAACACGCCAAACATCTTCCGCAGCAAACCGCCCGAAATCCCGGTGGCAAGCCACGCGCCGCCCAGTGCGCCGATTATGCCGCTTGCCGCAATCATGGCGGCGGTTTTCAGCTCAACATTCTTATTTTTGATATGCACAATCAGCGAAACCACCGCGGTCGGCAAAAAATAGATCAAATTGATCCCCTGCGCGACATGCTGCGGCGTTCCTTCCAAAAAAATCAGCGCCGGGATCAAGATCGCGCCGCCGCCGATTCCCATACCGCTGATGATACCGCTGAAAAACCCGACCAAGATCTGCAGCATCTTCTCTCTCCCTCACTTCTTCTCTTCTCTTTGTCTTTGCGCGGCCGCGCTAAAAAATCATTTTGACCGCCGTCCCCATAATCACCGCGCCGAACAGGATTTTCAGCCAGTGCTTGGGGATTTTGCCGAGCAGCTTTGCCCCGGCAAAGCCGCCGATCACGCCGCCGACGGTCACTGCTTTCCACAGTCCGAAATCAAAATAGCCCCGGATCAGATAAAACACCATACTCACCAGCGATAAGACCAGAATCACGGCGATTGCGGTCGCATGAGACTTTTTTTCGTCCATTTTTAAAAACTGTTCCATCGCCGGCACAACCACGCTGCCGCCGCCGGCGCCGAACAGCCCGTTCAGCACGCCGCTGATCAGCCCGATGATGATATGCGTCCGATACTTCTTCATACTTCCTCCAAAAAAATAAGACTACCACTTATAGTGATAGTCTTACCAAAATTTTGTTTTTTATGCCAGATCAATGCGGAAGCCGTAACGAATCTCCTTTTCGGAGAGCCGATACCGTTCGATCAATTCCGGGCCGCAGCTGTTCGACCCAATCCCGGAAACCTTATAGTCAATCCGCACCCGGATATCCTTGCCGGAGCGCAGTTCATCGGTGTGCATTGCCTCGGTCAGCGTCTGATCGTCATAGGCCGAAACATTGATTTCAAACGTATCGTCCGCCGTAAAGGTCAGGCCGTTTGCCAGACGCAAAAGCTTGGTCTGATAGTGATTGCCGTGCTCCTGCGGCACCACATAGGGAACGTATTCGCCCTTTGCCGTGCTCTCATAATACCCCATCTTTGCAAAGTGGTGCATGTCACAGTACGTCTCGCCCGGCCCCATGCCAAAGTAGCGGAACGAAAGATCCTCGCCCGGAACATGGAACACAAAGCCCAGCCGCGGCAGCCAAACCGCCTCCTCCTTGATCTTGCCGTAAAACTGTACGCCAATGCCGCCGTCATCATAGAAGGTGTATACCGTGCGGTCGTGCAAAAACGGCTTTCTGGCAACGCCGGACACAGAACCTTCCACTTCGATCCGATTTTCTTCGATGCGGCAGTCATAGACCTTGCGGAAGGTGCGGTTCAGATTCTCGCCCGAAAAATTATCACCGTCTAAGTACCCCCATGTCTTTTTGATTCTGCGGTCGTTGTCGGTCGGCGCCCTCCAGGCCGAAATCTCGGCCGGTGCGGCAAGCCGCCCGTCAATATCGGTCAGGCAGCCGTGCCGTTTGTCAAAGCGGTGCTGAAAATGCGCGCCCTTTACGATGATCTGTCCGTCCTCTTCATAAATTTGGACGTTGTCGGCGCTTGTGCATTTTTCTTCCTTTTTCACCGGCACATCAAGCGCGTGCTGGCAAACCGCAGCCTCGGCATCGCCGCGCATCAGGCTAAGATTTAAATAACATCCAAGGGTGCAGGACGCAGGCAGCGTATATGGCAGCGAAATCTCCTTTTCGCAGTGCGGCGCAGCGTCTATCGTGCAGCTGCCATGATGGCTCACCTTGCCGTCCGTCTCCACGCTCCAGAAAAGGGTGTACTCATTCAAATCGGTAAAGTCATGCTGATTTTTTACATACAGCTTTCCGTTCTCCATCCGGCTCCACATCGGCTGATAAGCACATTTTGCTTCCAGGCTTCCGGCCTTTAGGGTGCGGTCGGCAAACACCAGACCGTCGCAGCAAAAGTTACCATCGTCCGTCACCTCGCCAAAGTCGCCGCCGTAGCGGTACACGCCGTCCACCTCGGCCACATGATCTGCCCACTCCCAGATGCAGCCGCCGATCAGGTTCGGGTACCTGTAGATCTCTTTCCAGTAATCCATCACATCGCCGGGGCCGTTGCCCATCGCATGACTGTATTCGCATAAAAAGACCGGCTCGGTCTCTTCCTCGCCCCACTTTGTCACGTCCGTGACCGGCGGATACATATAGCTGCGCATCGGCGATACCCGTTTTAAGTTCAGGTCACGGTTTTCACCGTTGTTAAAGATCAGATAAGCGTTTTCGCCCTCGTAGTGCACAAACCGCGAATCATCGCGCGCACGGATCCACTCGCCCATGGCGATAAAGTTGGGGCCGTAGCCGCTTTCGTTGCCCAGCGACCAGAAGATCACGCACGCGTGATTTTTATCGCGCTCCACCATTCTGACCGCGCGCTCGACATAGGCGTCCTTCCATACCGGCTGGTTGCAGATCCAGTCTTCACTCTTGATATCATAGCCGTAGCCGCTGTTTCGCTGCACAAAGCCGTGCGTCTCGATATCCGTCTCATCGACCACATAAAAGCCGAGCTCGTCACAAAGCTCCAAAAAGTGCGGCGTCGGCGGATAGTGTGAGGTGCGGACAGTGTTGATATTGAGCGACTTCATCAGCAAAAGTTCGTTTCGCAGTTCCTCATCCGTCTCGCAATAGCCGTTTTTGGGGTGGGTGTCATGGTGATTGACGCCGCGCAGCTTGATCGGAACGCCGTTTAACAAAAGCTCGTTCTTGTCGGAGAATCTGACGGTGCGCATGCCGACCTTTTGCGGAATATATTCCGACCCGTGCTGCACCACCACGGTGTAGAGATACGGCTTTTCCGCATTCCACAAAATCGGCGCGGCAAGGTCTGCTTCCTTTCCGTCCGCGTCATAGATCACCGCGGTTCCCTCACCCGTGTAGGTGATGGTCTTATCGTCCGCCTTGATTTCCAAATCCCAGATGCGGTCGGTATCACGCGACAACAGATAAACGTCCCGGAAGATGCCGTGATAACGGAAGAAATCCTGATCCTCCAGATAACTTCCCAGGCACCACTTGCGCACCAGAACGCGGATCTCATTGCTGCCCGTCTTTAAAAACTTTGTCAGCTCAAATTCCGACGGCAAATGCGAGCCCATGCTCTCGCCCACAAACTGACCGTTGACATAGAGCGACAGGTGTGCCGAGACCCCCTCAAAGACGACATAGGTACGGCGTGCCGCCCAGCCGTCATCGATTTCCACCGTCCGCCGATACACGCCCATGGGGTTATCGTCCGGCACATAGGGCGGATCCACCGGGAACGGATAGTTCACGTTGGTGTAATAGGGCTTTTCGTACCCGTGGCACTCCCAGCAGGACGGCACCGGAATCCGGTCGGGATAGCGATCCTCACCCCGGTAGTCATCGTCCCTCTCGTAAAAGCAAAAATCCCAGGTACCGTTCAGCAGCCGATAAAAAGGAGATTCCTCCCTTACGCCGCGCAGGGCGCTCTCAAAACTGTCATACGGAATGTAGTAGCTGCGTGCCGCCTCGCGGTTTTGGTACAGCCGGTTTAAATCCTCATAACTTCGCATCGTATCGCTCCTTTACATGATTTTATGTATTGTGTTCGCCTGTTTTTATAAATTCACTGAATTTCGTCCATTTCCCTTATGTGATGCACAATCTCGCCGCCCCTTGACAAATCGCCGTTTCGGTGCTAGACTACCGAAAGACAAGGAGGTTTTTATGATGAAAAAAGCACCCAAGACAAACGCCATGCGCATTTTAGATACGCACCGCATCGACTACCGCGAGATCCTGTATGACAGTGACGGCTTTATGGACGGCGTCTCCATCGCCGAAAAGCTGGGTCAGCCGGTTGATAAAACCTTTAAAACGCTGGTTACGGTGGGCAAGAGCAAAAACCACTACGTCTTTATGATTCCGGTCAACGCCGCGCTTGATTTAAAAAGCGCTGCCGCCGCAGTAGGCGAAAAATCGGTCGAGATGATTCCGGTTAAGGACATCACCGCCGTGACCGGCTATATCCGCGGCGGCTGCAGTCCCCTTGGGATGAAAAAGCAATTTCGCACCGTGGTCGACCAAAGCGCCCTGGATCATGAAACCATCCTGTTCAGCGGCGGCCGCCGCGGCGCACAGATCGAGATGGATCCGCGCCGTCTGCCGGAGCTGATTGACGCGGCGTTTTGCGATGTCATCATGGACTGACATCCGGCTAGCCGGATGTCAGCAAAATCGGCTTTTTTATGCCGCCGTTGTCACTTCTGCCGCGCCGCCGCGGCAAACAACTTTATCTAACCTGATGTTAGCGTAATTTATCAACATGACAAAGGGCAGTGGATTCTTCCACTGCCCTCAGTATAACACAGGTGATTGCGCCATACAATCATGAATTATTATCCTTTTGTATTAAATTTTTAACATAGCTCACAAGATCCATGGTCGAATTGGGCTTTCGCAGCAGGGCGATGCCCTCCTTCAGTGCCGCAAGATGATCCCGATTGGTAAACATATGATAAATCGCGTCGTCCAGCGGGAACGTCTTGCTGATCTTCATGGCCGCGCCGGTGTTGAGCAAAAACTCCACATTGCGATCCTCCTGTCCCGGCACCGGGTTATTCATAATCATGGGCAGCCCCTTGGCAAGCGCCTCGCTGGTAGTCAGTCCGCCCGGCTTTGTCACGATACAATCCGCTGCATCCATAAACACGTCTACGTTATCAATATAGCCGTAGTTATAAATCGGCTTTTTCATAGACAGGCGGTCGATCTGCTCTTTCAGCTTTTTATTATTGCCGCAGACCGTGACAATCTGAAAATCAAAATCCAGCCTGTCAAGCTCCTTAATTTCGTCTAAGACATTGCCAAAGCCCATGCTGCCGCTCATCACCAGCACCGTTTTTCGGTTCGGAATCTGCAAAATTGAAAACGCCTCTTCGCGGCTGCGGTGCTGCGCAAACTTGGGGTTAATCGGAATCCCCAACGGCAAAAACTTTTCCTTTGGGATTCCCTTTTTGGTTCCCTGATAGGTCAAAAGCTCACTCGCCGTCACGTAATAGTCAAGACAGGTGTCCTCCCAGTACGGATGAATGGTAAAATCCGTCACAATCCCGATGGTGCGGATATGCATATCGATATGCTCGGTCAGATACGTGACCAAAAGCGCGGCAAACACGTGCGTGCAGATGATAAAATCCGGCTTTTCGTTCCGCACCAGCTTTAAAAGCCGTCTGGCAAGCAGGGTGTTTGTCATCTTCGGCAGCGAATGACTGCCGGACGCCTCTCTCTTTTCACACATGCGATAGCCGCCGCCGTAAATCTTCGGCATCGTTTTGGTGGACATCAGATACAGCTTTGAGACCGACTCGGACAGCAGCGGATTGATATATTCAAACACGTCCATATAGCGGCACGGTACGCCGTGGCTTTCAAAGCATTCCGCCAAGACCTTTGCCGTCTGGTTGTGTCCCTGTCCTGCCGTAATCGAAAAAATCAAGCCCTTCATTGTGCAGATCTCCTTTCCCTTTGATCCCCTGATCTCATGTTATGGTAAAAATAAAACACATCCTCTTCCCGCGGCGCAAAATGCACGCCGATCTTAAATGCCGCATCCCCAAACACACAAAAACTATCAGGCCCTGTCCGAAAATGCAAAGCCATCTAGACTGCGACCGCCTGTGAGCAGTTTAAAAAGTACAGATACCGCTCCTTGACCGGGCATTCCAGCACACTCTCTAACCCCTCCGCATAGTACGCGATCTGCGTCTTATAGTACGCGGCTCTCGCGCTTGCCTCGTCCTCTGTGATATAGTCTGTCTTATAGTCAATCAGCACCACGCCGTCATCTTCGTAAAAAAAGCAGTCCGCGATGCCCTGAAGCAGCACCTTTTCTTCGCCGTCCTCGGCGCTAAGCCCTTTTTCGATCGTTTTGGCCGGAACCTGCATATAAAAATCAAACTCACGCTCGACATGCGCCGACCGAACCAGCCGTTTGCCAAGCTCGCTTTCAAAAAAGCGGAAGATCTGCGCCGCCGAGACCGCGCGTGCCTGATTTTCATAGAGCAGACCGCGCGCCGTCATGGCGTGCAGCTGATCCTCAATCTGTGTGACCGACGCGGTTTTTTGTAAATCCAGGTGCTGCATCACATAATGCGTGATGGTGCCGCGCTCCGCCGCACCGATTTCCATATGCTCCGCAAGGCGCGGCATGGTATAGCGCAGCAGATTCGGTACATATTCCTCCTCCGGCACCACGCGGCGCTTTAACTCGCTGATGGACAGCTTGACCGGGGTCTTGCATAGCCCCTTGTGCGGATATTCGTACGAAAACCGCGAAAGCGCCGCCGCGTCGTATTCCTTCTCGCTCGTCTGTTCGGCCGCCGTGGCAGCAGTGCGCCGCTGCGGCGTCTCCGCCCCGTCCGGGCGGTACAGCGACATTGAAAACGCCGCCTGCATCGATTCCGGCGGCTGCACCGCCGCGCAGTCCGCGATCTCCCGCAAAATGCCGCCGTCCGGGTGCGCAAGCAGCGCCGTCAGCGTCCAGTCGCGCGTGCTTTTTTGACGGCGCAGAATACCGGGCGCCGGTTTTTGTCCGTTTGCCGGGATCGCTTTCTTCCACGCATCGTAAAATGTGCCGACCGGCGCGGAGAGAATCAGTTTTTCCTTCGCCCTGGTCAGTGCGACATAAAACAGCCGCATTTCCTCCGCTCTGGAATCGCGGAGCATCTGCTCTCTGGTGATCTGCTTGGCAAGGCTCTTATAGCGGATTCTGAGCTTTGTATCGATATAGTCCATCGCAATCCCGGAATTTTTATGCCAAAGCACCGCAGCGGCCGTGTCGCGCTCGTTAAACTGCCGATCCATGCCGCAGAGAATCACGACCGGGTATTCCAGTCCCTTGGATTTATGAATCGTCATAATCGAAACCGTGTTCTCCTCGTCCGCAAAGGCCGCCGCGGCCTTCATATCCTGGTTCTGGCTGCGCAGCTGGTCGATGTAGAGCATAAACTGAAACAGGCCGCGCATCGCGCCCTGTTCAAACGCCGCGCCGTGTTCATAAAGTAAATTCAAATTCGCCTGGCGCACCCTGCCGTTCGGCATTGCGCCGGCCAGCGCCATGTAGTGCAGATCGTGGCAAATCTTCCAGATCAGCTCGTCCACACCGCAGCGCACCGCCATGCCGCGCAGCATCGAGAGACTTTCCAAAAAATAGCTAACGCGCGGATTCTCCGCCTCACTCGCGGCGCAGAGCGCGTCATAAAAGCAGCCGCGCCGCCCGTCCGCAATGCGGATTTTTGCCAGCTCGTCCGGCGTAAAGGCAAATATCGGGGAACGCAGCACCGCCAGCAGCGGAATATCCTGTCTGGGGTTGCCGATGATCTCCAAAAAGCTCAGCACCGTCAAAACCTCAACGGAATCCAAATATTTTTGACCCACCTCGCTGATCGACGGAATGTCGTATTCCGCAAGGGTGCGTGCGATCTCTGCCACGTTGGCTTTGGTGCGCACCAAAACGGTGATGTCGCCCAGCCGTACCGGCCGCAGGGCGTTGGTTTTTTTGTCGGTCACCATCAGCTCTTTGCTATCCACCATCTTGCGGATTCGCTTTGCCACCGTGATAGCCTCCAGCCGCGGAATCTCCATGGCAGCGTACGGGCTGTCCGGGTCATAGTGGTTCTTGTCGGCGTCGGTCAGCAGCACCTCGGTCGTAAAGTCGCCGGCGTTTTCTGCATACACCGCGCCGGGAATCAAATATTCTTCTTCGGTATAGTCAAGGCCGCCGGTCTGCTTTGTCATGATCGAGGCAAAGATACTGTTGACACTGTCAACCACCTCGCGGCGGCTGCGAAAGTTCTTAAAAAGCCGAATGCACACACCGCCGTCACCACGGCGATAACGCGCGTACTTTTCCGCAAAAATGCCGGGGTCGGCGTTGCGGAACCGATAGATGCTCTGCTTTAAATCGCCCACCATAAAGATGTTGCGATTGTCCTTGGACAGCATGTTAAAGATGGTGTCCTGGATATCGTTGGTGTCCTGGTACTCGTCCACCAAAATCTCGTCAAAGCGGTTTCTGAGCGACATGGCCGCCGCAGTGGGACGCCCCTTCGCGTCCGAGAGCAGGCGGAGCATCTCATGCTCCAAATCGCCGAAATCCAGCCCGGAGCATTCCCGTTTCTTTTTTAAATACAGGCGTTCCGTCTGCCGCACCAGCTGCTTGAGCACCATGATCCGATCCTTGCATAAAAAGATACGTATCAGCCGCTCCGGCGCGGCGGCGTCCAGCAGCGCGCCAAGCTCCTTTTGCACCCCGGTCACCAGCTGCTCTTTGGCGGCATTGATTTTGCGTACCGTCTCCTCCATGAGCCCGGTCTTTACCGGCGCTCTGGGAATCACAAACACCTCTCTGCACCGTTTCAGTACCGACAGTCCGGCCGCACCGGACAGAACCGGCGCATAGACCGTCTCAAAATCGGAGAGCAGGTTTTTGTAATACGCAAAATATTTGTGATCGGACGGCACCTCGTTTTCGACAATCTCCGCGATTCTGACAAGGCCGTCATGCATGTCCGTGACAAGCTCACGTCCTAAGGACAGCAGTAATTCCTCCCAGATCGTGCCATCAATCGTACCCTGCCTTGCGGCGATTTGGTATTGCGCGGCCGCCCTGTGCAGCCATTTTGCCGGGTATGCCAGGCTCTGCACATAGCTATGCAGCCGCAGAACCACACTGCGCAGCCCCTCGTCCGATTTTGTACCGCCGTAGCCCAGCGCCAGCGCGCGGAAGGCGTCCTTTTTTCCGATGCGCTGATAATATTGTTCCAGCACCTCATCGAGCGCCTCTTTGCGCAGCATGGCGCTTTCCGCCTCGCTGAGCATGGTAAAGTCGATTGGGAGGTTGGTTTTATGAATCATGTTTTGCAGAATATTTTTGCAAAACGCATGTACGGTCGAGATATGGGCGGAATGTACCAAAATGCTCTGCTCGCGCAGGCGGCGGTTTTCCGGGTCGTCCGCCAGCCGTTCTTCAATGGCGGCGGCGATTTTCCGTTTCATTTCGCTGGCGGCCGCCTCGGTAAAGGTCAGTACCAAAAGCCGATCCACCGGCACCGGGTTTTCGGCATCGCAGATCATGCGGATGATCCGCTCGACCAGGACGGCGGTTTTACCGCTGCCGGCCGCTGCCGCCACCAAAATGTTGCTGCCCCGGAGGGTGATCGCCTCCAACTGTTCTTTTGTCCAATTTACCGCCATGTTTTCACCGCCTTTTTACCTTACCGAACCAGCCTTAATCGGCGTAATTTCGGAACATTTTGATTTATCGTCTTTGTTTTTCACCCTATCAGTGTACCACACCGCACCCGTTTTTGCAATCATTTTTCCCGCGCCAAAAGGGAATCATCCCATTTTCCATGTACTAAAAAAACGGCATTTTTCGCGTTGTCCCTGCAAGGCGCTATCGCGCATAGGCTCGGCCTTGTTTTTTTTGCCGATTTGTGATACACTGAACAAAGAGAGGATTTGATTTTTATGAGAACTGTTTTGATTACCGGCGGCTCGCGCGGAATCGGCGCAGCCACCGCACGGCTGTTTGCGGCGCAGGGCGACCGGGTGTTTATCAATTATCAAAAGGACGAGGCAAATGCGAAA
>URTH01000041.1 GCA_900550775.1 uncultured Eubacteriales bacterium
GCCGAAAAGCGCGAAATGGCAGAAAAGACCGAATTTGATCTCTACACCGAGGGAAATCCCGATGCCGCACCCTACTTCGGCGCACGGTTAGAGCCGCGCAGCGGCACCTATCTTGGCATGATCGCGGAAAACGCAGACAGCTTTTTGCCGCTGGGAAGTTACCTGACCTACTTTGACGACATGAATCAGGATGACATCTACTATCCGGCAAACCAAATGATCCGCGACGGTTCAGCGGTTGTCACCATCGGCTGGACGATTCATAGCCTGGACAACGTCAACTACGATAAGATCCGCAGCGTACTTGACACCTTAAACGGCTATCAAAAGCCGATGTTTATCCGCTTTGCCAACGAGATGAATGTCTCGCCGCTGGGCGACGACCCGGATCGCTATATTGAAGTGTTCCGCAAGGTTGCCGACATGGTACACGAATACCCAAACTTTGCCGTTGTCTGGTCGCCCAACGACATGGGCGCACTGGATCGCCCCTTTCACTACTTCTATCCGGGCGATTCGTACGTGGACTGGATCGGGATCAGTTCTTATATGAAGAAATATTTTCAAGGCTCGCAAAACACCGATGACAAATCGGCCGCCTACTTTATGACCGGCGACTACGCATGGGCAACCAACGCCGTCAAGCCGATTTTAAAGTTCATGCAGGACTATGATATTCAAAAGCCGCTCATGATCAGCGAGGGCGGCGTTGCTACCAATAATCAATACGGCGAGGACATGACCGCCTGGGCGTCGCCGCGGCTTAGAAACATGTACTGGTATCTGGTGATGAAATATCCGCAGATCAAGCTGATTAACAACTTTAACACCCACCGCGAGAACGAGGCAGAACGCTTTGACATCTCCGACTATCCCTTTGCGGCAGACATCTTCCGCGAGGCGTCCGCCTGCGGGGCTTATCTGCACGCGGCGAACGATACCGCAGATTTTGTATTTCAAAAGGCCGACGATGGCGCGGTGCTCTCTGCAAAGGACGGAAAAGTCAGCCTCTACACCCTCTGCTATGTGCTGAGAGAGCCGAACCTCTCCGTCCACTACTATGTGGACAGCAACTGGACACACGCGGCCGATCAGATTCCCTACCGCTATGATATGGACATCTCTTCCATGGCAAACGGGACGCACACGCTGACCATCCGCACCGGTTTTTTGGAGAAAACCTACTCCTTCTATAAAAAAGGAAATCAGATCCGCTTTGGTGCCGAGATAGAGAATACCATCACGGTCATGCTGAACGGATCTCCCATCGACTTTGACCAGCCGCCGATCATCAAGGATGACCGCACCCTGGTACCGCTGCGCGCCATTTTTGAGGCGCTGGGCGCTGCGGTTTCATGGGACGATGCCACACAGACCGTAACCGCCGTACGCGGAGATAAAACGGTTTCGCTCACCATCGGCAGCCAAACGCTCTATGTCGGCCAGTCCGCCGTTACCTTAGACGTGCCGGCGCAGCTGGTAAACGACCGTACGCTGGTTCCGGTACGCGCCATTTCCGCCGCCTTTGATTATCAGGTCGATTGGGACGATGAATTGCAGCAGGTTTCAATTACCGATTAAAGAAAAGATTTAACCCCTTTCCCTTTGCACAGGCCGGCCACCCGGTCGGCGCAGAGAAAAAATCATCTTGCATTCGACAAAGTTTGTGAAATAATTGTCAGGTTCGACGAAATTTATCCGTAAGATTTTGTTTTTTTGGTAATCGTGCAGGCGAAACGCGCTTGACAAACCGACTCGATCGGTGTATAATTTTGGCATAAAGCAACAAGGGCGTTGCGAGAGGCATTCTCTCGCAGCGTCTTTTTTTGTTTTCAAAACAGGAAAGGGGGTTCTTTGGTTATGGATGCATTATCCGGCAAGCTGATGGAAGAATTGGAGAGCGCGACCGCGTTTACGATTCCGATCGGCAAGGGGATCCCAATTCCGCTGTCAGTCGCCGTCACCTGGGGGATTATGGCGTTTTTGGTTCTGATCTCTTTGTATCTGACCCGTCATATGCAAGTGGTTCCAAAGGGGAAACAGGCCGTTGCCGAACTGATTGTGGACTGGATGAACCGCTTTTTTACCGATCTGCTCGGCGATGAGGGAAAGCGTTATATTCCGTATCTCGGAACCGTACTTTTATACATCGGCATCTCCAACGTGATCGGCATTTTCGGCATCACGCCGCCGACCAAGGAGCTGAATGTGACCGCCGGGCTTGCCATCATGAGCATATGTCTGATCGAGGGCGCCGGGATTTGTCACAAGGGGCCAAGGCGCTGGCTGAAAAGTTTTGCCGAGCCGATTCCGCTGATTGCCCCGATTAACGTACTGGAGGTCTTTATCCGTCCGCTGTCCCTTTGTATGCGGCTGTTCGGAAACGTGCTTGGTGCCTTTGTGGTGATGGAGCTGATTAAGCTGGTGGCACCGCTCCTTGTACCGCTGCCGTTTAGTTTTTATTTTGACATTTTTGACGGCTGCATTCAGGCATATGTCTTTGTATTTTTGACTTCCCTGTTTATTAAAGAAGCCATTGAGTAACAAACCACGAAAAATAATGTAGAGTTACATCTACCGCTAAAAATCAGATTGGAGGAAAAAACTATGGGAACACTGATCGCAATTGGTTCAGGTATTGCAGTATTAACGGGAATCGGAGCCGGCGTCGGCATCGGCATTGCCACCGGCAAGGCCTCTGAGGCGATTGCCAGACAGCCGGAGGCAAAGGGCGACATCAACAAAGCGCTGCTGCTTGGGTGTGCCTTGGCAGAGGCAACGGCGATTTACGGTTTTGTTATCGCAGTCCTTGTCATTTTGTTTTTAAAATAATTTTGGATAAAACACCGATGATCAAAACGGACTTTCGATGATTTTACACAGGCATGCAGGAGGTGACGCGCGATGCTCACGCTAAACTTAGATATCATCTGGACCTTTATCAATATATTGGTACTGTTTTTTCTGCTTAAAAAGTTTTTGTTTACACCCGTCACAAAGATGATCGAAAAACGAACCGCCATGATTCAGGATCAGCTGTCCGCAGCAAAGACGGCCATGAACGATGCGGAAAAGAAAAAATCCGATTGTGCGGCGCTGCTTGGCGGCGCGAACGCCGAGGCGGACAAAATCATCAAAGAGGCAAAGGCGCGCGCCGACCGCGTTTATCAAACCCGGTTAGAGCAGGCAGAGCAGGATGCCAAAGCGCTTTTGGCATCGGCCGAAAAGCAGATCGCCAAAGAAAAGGAACAGTCGATGCAAAAAGCAAAGGACGAGGTCGCCGACCTGGTTTTGGCTGCCGCCGAAAAGCTGACAGAGCGCAGTCTGGACGGTGCGTACGATCAAAGTCTTTTGGATGAACTGATCCGTGAGGCAGGTGCTGCGCGATGACGGATTTTGCAGCAACCTGCGCGAAGGCTCTGATTGCCCTCGGCATTGATAAAGAAGAAATGCAGATATGCAAAACACTGTTTATGCAGCCGGCGCTTTGTGACACGCTGGAAAATCCGACGGTCTCTCAAAAAGAAAAGGCGGCAGTTATCAAACGCCTGTTTCCGAAACGGCTGCAAGCCTTTTGGAGCCTTGTGGTAAAAGACGGCTGGTTTCATGAACGGATGCAGATCATGGACGCCTGGGATCAGGCCATGCTGAAAAAAGAAAACCGTGCATCGGCAACCCTCTTTTATGTTACGCCGCCGGATGAAAAACGGCTGTCGGCTTTAAAAGAACGCATTTGCGGCATCACGCATACAGACGATGCCGTCATCATCTGCAAAAGGGACGATACGCTGATTGGCGGCTATCGGCTGCAAATCGGCGACATCGAATATGATAAAAGCATTGACGGCGCGGTAAAACGCTTACAAAAAACGCTGACACGGAGGTGAAGTGCTATGGAAAGCATCAAACAGGACGGGATTCTCTCTGTCTTAAAAAATGAAATTGAAGACTTTGACACCAAAACACAGGTTCGCGAAATCGGGTATGTCACCCAGGTTCACGACGGAATCGCAAACGTGTACGGCCTTGAACACGCCATGTACGGCGAGCTGGTCGCGTTTGAAAACGGCCGGTACGGCATTGTTCAAAACATTGAATATAAGGCGGTCAAGGTGGTGCTGCTTGGTGACGAACACGGTCTATGCGAGGGGACAAAGGTGGAGCGCTGCAAAAAAATGGCCGGTATCGCCGTCGGCGACGCCATGCTCGGCCGTGTGGTGGACGCACTGGGAAGCCCCATTGATGGACTCGGCGCCATTGAGACCACCGACTTCTTTCCGATTGAAAACGAGGCGCCCGGCGTGACCCAGCGTAAATCCGTCACTGTTCCTTTGCAGACCGGTATTCTCTCGATTGACGCCATGTTCCCGATCGGCCGCGGCCAGCGTGAACTGATTATCGGCGACCGCCAAACCGGGAAAACCTCGATTGCCATGGACACCATCCTAAACCAAAAGGGAAAGGACGTCATCTGTATCTATGTTGCGATCGGTCAAAAGGCCTCTACCGTCGCAAAGCTGGTAGAAACGCTGAAAAAGCATGACGCCATGCAATACTCGATCGTCATGGCGGCCTTTGCCAGCAGTGTTGCGCCGCTCCAGTATATTGCGCCTTACGCCGGCACTGCCGTCGCCGAATATTTCATGAACCAAGGCAAGGATGTCCTGATTGTCTATGACGATTTGTCCAAGCACGCGGCCGCCTACCGCGAAATGTCACTGCTTTTAAAACGGCCGCCCGGCCGCGAAGCCTATCCCGGTGACGTATTTTATCTGCATTCGCGGCTGCTGGAGCGTTCCAGCCGACTGAATGAGGAAAACGGCGGCGGTTCGATAACCGCCCTGCCGATCGTAGAAACACTGGCCGGCGATGTGTCGGCTTATATCCCGACCAACGTCATCTCCATCACGGACGGCCAAATCTTTTTAGAGAGCGAGCTGTTCTTTTCCGGGATGCGGCCGGCCGTCAACGTGGGACTTTCCGTCTCCCGTGTGGGCGGCGCGGCACAGACAAAGGCCATGAAAAAAGCGGCCGCCGGGCTGCGCCTTGACCTGGCACAGTTTCGGGAGATGGAGGTGTTCACCCAGTTCAGCTCGGACCTTGACAGCACCACCAAAGAACTGCTTGCGCACGGCAACCGCCTGATGGAGCTTTTAAAGCAGCCGCTGTCGCATCCGCTGCAGCTGCATGAGGAGATTATTCTTTTATGCGCGGCAAAGCACCGCCTGTTTCTGGATGTGCCGGTTGCAAAGATGCAGGCATTCCGCGAGGGCTTGCTGCAATATTTTGAGGACACGCAGCCTGCGCTGATTGCGCAGCTTGACACAGGCGACGCCCTCACCGAAGAAATCGAACAAAGCATCAAGGACGCCGTCCTTGCCTATAAAAGCAGGTGATAAAAAATGGCAAACATGCGGGAAATCCGAACCAGAATCAACAGTGTCAAGGAAATCATGAAGATCACCAACGCCATGTATCTGATTTCCTCATCAAAGCTGAAAAAGGCGCGCAAGCAGCTTGCGGCCACCGAGCCTTACTTTATCCGTCTGCAAAGCACCATGCACGGCATTTTGGAGCATACGCCGGAATTTGAACACATCTATTTTGATCAGCGGCCGGAGATCCCCGAAGAGGAGCGAAAAATCAGCTATATTGTATTTACCTCCGACAAGGGACTGGCCGGCTCCTTTAACCACACCATGGTAAAAATGGCCGAAGAAGAAATGAAAAAACACAAAAACACTTCTTTGTTTGTGGTGGGACAGTACGGACGCTCCTACTTTACCAATAAAAAGATCATGATTGACGGCGAATTTTTGTATACCGCCCAGGATCCCAACTTCTACCGCGCGCGTTCCATGGCAGAGAGCATGATTGAGCTTTTTACCAACGGCTATACGGATGAGGTGCGCGTCATCTATACCCAGATGGTAAGCCCCGTAAAATCAGAGCCGCAAATTTTAAAGCTCTTGCCGTTAGAGCGCGAAACGTTTCATCAGTCCACGGGAAGTTACGACTACGGCAGCGCCGATTTCACGCCGTCACCGGAGGCGGTCATGGACTTTTTGGTACCCAGCTATCTGCGCGGTCTGCTCTTTGGTATTATGGTAGAATCCTTTTCCGGCGAGCAAAACGCCCGTATGATGGCGATGGACGCGGCCACCACAAGCGCCAAGGACATGATCCGCGACTTGTCCCTGCTTTATAACCGTGCGCGGCAAGCCGCAATTACCCAGGAAATTACCGAGGTTGTCAGCGGCGCAAACGGCAGCTGAACGAAAACTGAGAGGAGTGAATGACATGCAAAAGGGAAAAATTGTGCAAATCTTAGGCCCGGTTGTCGATGTGGCCTTTGAAGAGGGCGCTCTCCCGGCAATCCGGGATGCGCTGCGTGTTGATAACCATGGGAAGCAGGCCGTTATGGAGGTTGCGCAGCACATGGGCAACCGCATCGTACGCGCCATCATGCTAAACGCCAGTGAGGGACTGCAAAAAGGCATGGAGGTCACCGCCACCGGCGGCTGCATCAAGGTGCCGGTGGGCGACGTGACGCTTGGCCGAATGTTTAACGTACTCGGCGATTCCATTGACGGCGGCGCACCCATTGACGATGCCGCACCGCGCTGGGGCATTCACCGCGATCCCCCGGATTTTCAGCAGCAAAGCCCCGTTGTCGAAATCTTAGAGACCGGCATCAAGGTCATCGACCTTCTGGCGCCGTACGCCAAGGGCGGCAAAATCGGCTTATTCGGAGGCGCCGGCGTCGGCAAAACGGTGCTGATTCAGGAGCTGATTCACAACATCGCCACGCAGCACGGCGGTTATTCGATCTTTACCGGCGTCGGCGAGCGCTCCCGTGAGGGCAACGATTTGTGGATGGAAATGAAGGAATCCGGGGTACTGCGCAAAACTGCCCTGGTCTTTGGGCAAATGAACGAACCGCCCGGCTCCAGAATGCGTGTTGCGCAGACCGGTCTTACCATGGCGGAATATTTTCGGGATGAAGAAAAACAGGACGTCCTGCTCTTTATCGATAACATCTTCCGTTATGTCCAGGCAGGCTCCGAGGTATCGGCACTGCTCGGCAGAATGCCCTCCGCCGTTGGTTATCAGCCGACCCTTGCGACCGAAATGGGCGAATTACAGGAACGCATTACCTCGACTAAGGACGGCTCCGTCACCTCGGTACAGGCGGTCTATGTACCGGCCGATGATTTAACTGACCCGGCACCGGCCATCACCTTCGCCCACCTGGATGCGACCACCGTCCTTTCCAGAAAGATTGTGGAACAGGGCATTTACCCGGCGGTTGATCCGCTGGAGTCCTCGTCCCGTATCTTAGAGCCGGATATTGTCGGCAAACGCCATTACGAGATCGCGCGCAGAACGCAGGAAATTTTACAAAAATATAAGGAATTGCAGGATATTATCGCGATCCTCGGCATGGATGAACTGGACGATGCCGACAAACTCGCCGTCCTAAGAGCCAGAAAAATTCAGAAGTTCTTATCCCAGCCGTTCCACGTTGCCGAGACCTTTACCGGTCTTTCCGGCAAATATGTTCCGCTCAGCGACACATTAGACGGCTTTGAGGCCATCTTAAACGGCGAGACGGACGATTATCCGGAATCCGCCTTTTTAATGGCCGGCACCTTAGAGGATGTAAAGAAAAACGCTGAAACATTATCGGAAAGCGAACCCAAGGGAGGGAAATAGCATATGGCTAAGACCTTTCACTTACAGATCATCTCCTGTGACAGAAAATTTTATGAAGGCCCCTGTGAATCCCTGGTTTTTCAAGGCCTTGACGGTGAATACGGAATCCTTGCGGGTCACGCGCCGATGGTGACCTGTCTGACCGCCGGAGAGCTGCGCTATCAAAACGAAGGCACCTGGCACCGCGCCGCAATCAGCAACGGCTTTATCGTGGTAGACCCCCTTGGGGCTACTGTCATGGCGGACACCGCCGAATCCCCGGACGAAATCGATATCCGCCGCGCCAATGAGGCAAAGCTGCGCGCGGAAGAAGCCCTGCGGCAAAAGCAGAGCATCCGGGAGTATTACCATACCCAGGCCGCCTTAAACCGCGCCATGAACCGTTTAAAGGTAGCCGGGAGACGGTAATCGAAACCCGATATGCCACGCACCGCCGTTTTGCGAACCGCACGGTCATAAGATACCGCAGAGCACATAAATCATGACAAGCCCCGGCGCGCCCATCACACCGCTGATGACAGCGGTGAGGGGATTGAGGGGAACATGCCATCCAAGGCCGCCAAAAACAAGGTTTAATAAGACGATGGCCGCACCCCCGATCAGGCAGCTTATCAAAAGCTTTAGCAGCCATTTCAGCGGTCTTAGAAAAAACCAGCAAAAAAGGTAAAGAAAAAACAGACCCACCACGCACAAAATGACAGAGCCGGTATCAAATACCATAGCGCATGCTCCTTTCTGTTTTACAGATAATTCATTGTATGAAAAAAGACGGACAAATATACCCTGTCCGTCTTTTTATGTTGTCCACAATCAGGAAAAGACCGTCAGCACACCGCTGTCATCGGTGCAAAAAATCTGTTTTCGGTGTATCTCCCAGTCTGTCACGGCGGTCGGCAAAAGCGCCGCCTCCAGCGCCTGTCCGAGCAGCTCCGGCTTTAGGTTCTGATTCCCTCCGGCCGCTAAAACAACACGCAGACAAAACGCATCTTCCGTAATTTCCGTAACCTCCCAGGCGCGGATAAAGTCCATCAGGTTGACCGTGACCTCGCCCTTCTTCTTGCTCTTTTTTTGAATCAAAATTTCACCGCTGCCAAAAAACGCGGTCAGCTGCTCCTTTTTTACCGCGCCGTCCGTGATGGCTTTCATCTGATATTCCGCCGCGACAATGTCTGCAGCCTTTTTTTCCGGCACATGTACGTCATGAACGCGCATATCCATCGGCAGATTCCGATTGAGCGCCTCCATAATTTCCGCCGCCGTGGCAGTGTCCTCAAACTGGATATCCACCGTCTCGCATTCGCTGGTTACGCCGATGGGAAGCGGCAGCGCAAACGTCATCTTCTGATGCGGATTAAACCCCTGGGAATAGACAACCGGCAAACCGCTGCGCAAAATCGCGCGCGAGAAACACCGCAGCAAATCCAGATGGGAGATGTACTTTCCCATCCCGGTTTTTGAAAATACAATCCGCCATTTATTCAAAGCAGACACCTCCTCCGAACTGCGCCGCGCCGCAGCCGCTGCAATGCTCTCTGCAAGACGGCGTTGTAACGCCCTCCTTGGCCTTTTGATATTCTTTTAAGAAAAACGCACGGCTGACGCCGATGTCGGCATAGTCCCAGGGCAGAATCTCATCGGTGCCGATTCTGCGATGCGCATAAAACGCCGGGTCAATGCCACAGGCAGAAAACGCCTGCATCCACTTATCATAATCAAAAAAGTCCGACCAGCCGTCAAATTTGCAGCCCAGCTTTTGTGCCGCAATCAAAACCTCACCCAAACGGCGGTCGCCCTTTGCAAAGACCTCCTCTAAAAAGCTGACATCGCTGGAATGCCAGTTATACACAATCTTTTTATTGGTGATCGACGCCTTTAGGATGCGCGCCTTTTCCTCCATCTCGGAAATCTTGTTTTGCGGCTCCCACTGAAACGGCGTAAACGGCTTTGGCACAAAAAAGGAGGTGCTGACCGTCACCGAAACGCTGCGCCCCTTGCGCACTTCTTTCGGGAGTTCGTAAAACGCGTCTATGACCTTTTGTGCCAGCTGACCGATGCCCAAAACGTCCTCGATCGTCTCGGTCGGAAGTCCCAGCATAAAATAGAGTTTGATGCGGTTATATCCGCCGCCGAAGGCAATCTTGGCCGTCCGTATCAAATCCTCTTCCAGCACGTTTTTATTGATCACATCCCGAAGCCGCTGCGTTCCGGCCTCCGGGGCAAAGGTCAATCCGCTTTTTTTCACCTTTTGCACCTTTTCCATCAGTTCCATCGAAAAATTATCCACGCGCAGTGACGGCAGCGACAGGTTGATGCGCTTGTCCACCGTCATGGCAAGCAGCCCGTCCGTGAGCGGAAACAGCTTGGTATAATCGCTGGTACTGAGCGAAGAAAGCGACATTTCTTCATACCCGGTCGCGTCAATCGCCCCCTCCGCAACCTGAAGCAGCCGATCAACCGACCGCTCGCGTACGGGGCGATAGATATAGCCTGCCTGGCAGAACCGGCAGCCGCGGATACAGCCGCGGAACAACTCCAGCATGATGCGGTCATGCACCGTCTCCATAAAGGGAACAATCAGTTTTTCCGGGATATAGGTCTCGTCCAGGTTATGGATAATCCGTTTTTTCACCTTTTGGGGAATCCCCGGACGATTGGGCGCAAACGATGCGATGGTCTGATCCTCATGATACGTCACATCGTAAAAGGAGGGAACATAAATCCCCTCGATTTTCGCGATTTCCATCAGGTATTCCTCTCTGGATTTTCCGCTGCCGCGCCAGGTCTTGTATACGTCCATAATCTCGCTGTTGACTTCTTCGCCCTCACCCAAAATAAAAAAGTCCACAAGATCCGAAAGCGGTTCGGCATGGTAGGCACAGGGGCCGCCGCAGCAGACAAAGGGATCGTCCATGCCGCGCTCTGCCGTGCGCAGCGGAATGGACGCCAAGTCCAGCATGTTGACAATATTGGAATAGCTCATCTCATATTGCAGCGTAAACGCCACCATATCAAAGCTGCGCACCGGCTTCGCACTCTCTAGTGACAGCAGCGGAATCCCCTCTTTCCGCATTTCCTGCTCCATATCGTCCCAGGGCGCAAACACCCGTTCGCAGATGGTGTCCTCACGCTCATTGAGCATATGATACAAAATCTTCATGCCAAGGTGCGACATGCCTACCTCGTACACGTCCGGAAAGCAAAACGCCACCCCCATAGACTCCGCCGTCCACGGTTTGTGCACACTGTTAAATTCATTGCCGATGTAACGCGCCGGCTTTTGTACCCGTTTTAAACATCGTTCCAACTTTGCTCGATACATAGTGTTCCTCCCATGCTGCATTTTAGGCATCTTATTCTCACATCTTATTATCATATCCTATTTTTTAAAAAGTTGCAAGCATAATCTGCCATTTCGTCCCGTAAAATGATACAAAGATGTTGTCCGACTTTTCAGAAAGCAGGTGTTTGTTATGACTGAAACCTACCGCGGCCGCACCGGCACGCGCAAAGAACCGGCGCATGCCGAAAAAACAGAGCCACGCCCCAGATCCCTCAGCCGTCTGCTCCTGAAGCAGACCGCCGCTGCCCTTGTATTTTCTTTTGCAGCCATCGGCATGCAAAGCGTTCCTCTGCCGCGCGTCAGCCAATGTGCCGATGCACTCGGCCGCGCGCTGCGCTATGAAACCGACCTCTCGGCCGTTCGGGAGATCGAAACCGATCTGCTTGACCGTCTGAACGGCTTGCTGCACCGAAATACCGCGCCGAACGCCCCCCTGGACGATGCGGCGGAGGAAAACACGGCAGGCAGCGCATCCGATCCCGATGCGGCAACCGATGGCAGCGCGGCAGGCACCGATACCGGCGCGATCACCAACCACTGATGCGGCCAATTCACATTGATCGCAGCGGACAGCTATGGATCGGAAATCGGCTCAGCATTCACCTGCTCTTACTTCCGCTTTGCTTTGCCGCCGCCGCTTTTCGCTATTTTCCCGTCTTTGCCATCAGCTGGGGCGCGGCACTCCTGCACGAAATGGCGCACATCGGAACAGCACACGCGCTCGGCGTTCCCATGCGCGGCATCGGACTTTTTCCCTTCGGCGTATGCGCAAGGCTGAAAGATCCGATCATCAAATCCCCGGCAAAGGAGATCATCATCGCCTTTGCCGGGCCGCTGTGCAGCCTTTTTTTGGCGGCGGTCTGCCATCTGCTCTCCCTGCGTAATCAAAACGAACTGCTCTCCTACGCCGCGGCGGTCAGTCTTGCCATGGCGCTGCTGAATCTGCTTCCCTGTCTGCCGCTGGACGGCGGACGGGTACTGCGCGCCGCGTTAACGCTGGGTTCGGACGCCATGTCGGCACGGCAAACCACACTGCGCATCAGCTATGTTGTTGCGTTGCTCGTCATTGCGGCCGCCGTTTCTTTATTGCTCACCGCCTCGTTTCAGTTTTATCTTTTGTTAATCGGCGTGTTTATGCTCGGCAATTTATGCACCGAACAAAAAAACATCTCCCGTCAGGCACTGCGGGAGCTGCTGTATTACAAGGATAAATTGGAAAAAGACGGCCTGAGATACAGCGCGGTTCTTTGTGCCTATCGGGATCTTCCGGCACGGCGGCTG
>URTH01000042.1 GCA_900550775.1 uncultured Eubacteriales bacterium
ATTGTAATTTTCAAAAAAAAATCCGATTACTGTCATGAGCTCTTCCGGCAAAGCATCGTCAGCGCTGATCCGCATTGCAAAGCAGTCATTTTTCATTCTTATTTCCGCCTCAAACGAAATGGCCTTATATCGCTGAAATAAGCGAAACGATGCGTTTACTGCTCCGTATGCTTTTTTTACAGTATCACGGTTGTATGTTTTATAAAACTGTCTGAAACAAGCTCTTATATCCGGCATATCTTTTGCACCTCATTATCATGGATAATCCCATGATACGATACCGGATGTACCATAAATAGCACACAAAAAGCGACGGGGGTGATCCCGTCGCCTTCTTCCCTTTTCTCCGTGGTGATGAAAAAATACAGTTTTATTTGATTGAACCAAAAACTTCATTTGCTAAATTGCGTTCATGAACTTCAAGTGCTACTTCGTAACTATCCAAATCATAATAGTTTTTAACATAACCCTTTTTCTTTCCAAGCTTTAATTTATGTATTTTGTTTTTTATATCTGCATCGCTCAGCTTTCCTATGTCGCTTTCGTCACTGCCGTAATATATTTTAAAATAAGTTTTATAAAACTCGACCGGATAATGGATTTTAAACCAGGCAATCCGAAACGCCATCATGACATAGGCGGCGGCGTGCGCCTTCGGGAACATGTATTTAATCTTTTTACAGGAATCTAAGTACCAGTCCGGAATGCTGCTCTGGGCGCGGATTGCCTGCTCGTATTCCGGCGGCATCCCCTCCTTGGCGGCACGACCCTTGCGGACAAACTCCATAATCTTAAACGCCATGCCCGGCTCTAAGCCGTGCTGAATCAAAAAGACCATGATATCGTCACGCAGTCCGATTACCTCAGACAGCGTTGCCTTTTTGGCCTTGATGAGATCCTGGGCGTTATTCAGCCACACATCGGTACCGTGCGACAGACCTGAAATAATCAAAAGCTCAACAAAGGTGGAGGGTTTGGTCTCTACCAGCATACCGCGGACAAAGGAGGTGCCAAACTCCGGCACGCCGAAGGTGCCGACCTCGCTCCCGATCTGATCCGGCTTTACGCCCAGCGCCTCCGTCCCGGAAAACAGGCTCATGGTGTCCTTGTCGTCCAGCGGGATTTCCATGGCGTTCACGCCGGTCAAATCCTCCAGCATACGGATGGTCGATGGATCATCGTGTCCTAGAATATCCAGCTTTAAAAGGTTATCGTGGATCGAGTGAAAGTCAAAGTGCGTGGTAATAATATCGGAATCCTTCTTGTCGGCCGGGTGCTGAATCGGGCAGAAGTCATGAATGTCCATGGTTTTGGGGCAGACAATAATACCGCCCGGATGCTGACCGGTGGTGCGCTTGACATCAATCATGCCGCGCGATACCCGTCTCAGCTCGGCGTCCGGCGCCTCGATTCCCTTAAGTTCATAATATTTTCTCGCAAATCCGTAGGCGGTCTTATCCGCAATGGTGCCGATGGTGCCGGCTTTAAACACATATCCCTCGCCGAACAGCTCACCCACGTACTTATGGGCGGTTGCCTGATACTCGCCGGAAAAGTTCAAGTCGATATCAGGTACCTTGTCGCCCTTAAAGCCCAAAAAGGTCTCAAACGGAATGGTAAGACCGTCCTTCTTCATCGGCGTACCGCAGATCGGACAATCCTTGTCCGGCATGTCGGGGCCGACGGCGTATTCGCCGTTTTCAAAAAACTCACTGTGCTTGCAGTCGGGGTTCGGGCAAATGTAGTGCGGACAGAGCGCGTTGACCTCGGTAATGTCCGACAAAAATGCCGCAAAGGAGGAACCGACACTGCCTCTGGAGCCAACCAGATACCCGGCGTCGTTCGACTTCTTTACCAGCTTATGCGCAATCATATACATCACGGAATACCCGTATTTTACAATACAGTCAAGCTCCTTATCCATCCGCGCCTGTACAACGGGCGGCAGCACCTCGCCGTAGATGCGGTGTGCCTTTTTGTGGCACATATCCACCAGATCCTGCTCACAGTTTTCGATGGACGGCGGATAAGAGCCGTCTTTTACCGGCTGG
Organism: uncultured Eubacteriales bacterium; assembly: GCA_900550775.1. Taxonomy (GTDB): domain Bacteria; phylum Bacillota; class Clostridia; order Monoglobales; family Monoglobaceae; genus Ructibacterium. The sequence continues at coordinate 2,052 of URTH01000042.1, forward strand.
ATCTTTTCGCACAGATCCGCAATCCGATTGGGATTGGTGATGACCACCTCTTTTGCCTTTTCTTCGCCGAGATACGAAAACTCCTCCAGCATCTCCTCGGTGGTTCTAAAGTACAGCGGCGCCTGCTCGTCCGCATCGGCAAATCCCTGTGCGCCCATCAGCACGCGGCGGTAAACCTCGTCCTTCGGATCCATAAAATGCACGTCACAGGTTGCCACGGTCGGCATTCCCAAACGGTCACCCAGCTTTACGATTTTACGGTTTAAATCGCGCAGCGCCTCGTCATCGGCTACAGTGCCGTTGCGCACCATAAATTGGTTGTTGCCGATCGGCTGAATCTCTAGATAATCGTAAAACGAGGCAATCTCCTCCAATTCCTCGTTCGGCTTTTTTGCCAGTACGGCACGGTAAAGCTCGCCGGCCTCGCACGCCGAACCGATGAGAATCCCCTCGCGGAATTTTTCGATCACGCTTTTCGGCATAATCGGCTTGCGGTAAAAATAGTTCAGATTGGATTTGGAGATCAGCTGATACAAATTCTTCAGTCCCACATAGTTAGTGGCAAGCAGAATAATGTGGTATTTCGGATTTTTGATCAGGCCGGGCTTGGTATCGATGTTCACCACGCCGGCGTCACCGCCGTTTTGTTCACGGATCTGATCCAAAAACTTTAAAAAGATCTCTGCGGTGGCTGCGGCATCATCAACGGCGCGGTGGTGGTTTTCCAGTGATACGCCGAGCCGCTCCGCCACGGCGTCCAGCGTGTGCTTGCGGTGCTGCGGATACAGCTCCCGCGACAGACGCAGCGTGTCTGCAATTTTGTGGTGAAAGCCAAGCCCCATCCGCCCGGCTTTCTGACGGATAAAGCCGGTATCAAAGCCGGCGTTGTGCGCAACCACGGTGGCGCCGCCGCAAAATTCCAGAAATTTCGGCAGCACCTCTTCAATCATCGGCTGATCGGCCACCATGTCGTCACTGATTCCGGTCAGCTGCGTAATATTGGGCGGAATCGGCCGTCCGGGATTGATCAGCTGCGAAAAGGTGTCGGCCTTTTCACCGTTTACGATTTTCACTGCGCCGATTTCGGTGATTTCGTCCCGTTCGGCGCTAAGTCCTGTGGTTTCGATATCAAACACGACATAGGTCTGTTCTTTGCCAAGAGCGGCAAGATTGCTGACGGCCGAATCGGTATCGTTGATCAGATATCCCTCTACGCCGTAGAGTACCTTGATTTCGTGACCGCTCTTACTGACGGCGCAGGCCGCCTTGTGCGCGTCCGGAAAAGCCTGCGCCACGCCGTGATCCGTGATGGCGATCGCCTTGTGTCCCCACTTGGCCGCGCGTTTAATCAGGTCGCCGGCAGAGGTCACCGCGTCCATCGCACTCATCTTGGTGTGCAGATGCAGTTCCACCCGCTTTTCTTCGGCGTGATCCTCCCGTTCCGGCAGCGGCTTTAAAAGCTCTGCCGCGGTTGGCTTAAAAAGCGGACAATGCTTGTACTCGTCCTCCATGAAATCACCGCGCAGCCGCAGCCGTTTGCCCGGTGCGATGCCTGCCTTTGCCTTTTGCAGCCGTTCTGTCCGGCCGAACAGGCTGCAAAAGCACGCCCAGTTGTCGTCTGCGAGATTAAATTCGATGACCATGTTCCCGGTCGGCTTCCCGGAACGCTTGATTTCGCGGATTTCAGCGTCCAAAACCTCGCCCTCAATCACGCAATCGCTCATGCCGACGCGCAGATCAATGATCGGCATGCAATCCTCCGGCGCAATATATCTCTTTCCAAGCAGCAAGCCCTCCTCGGCGGCGCCGGTCTTGGACGGCGCCGATGAGGAAACGGACACGTTCTTGACGGCCGCCGCCTTTTCGGACAGGGCGTGCAGCTGTTTTTCCTGTTCTTTTAAATAGTTGTCCATATCAAGCGCCGAAAACGCCGTCTGTACCTTGACTGATGTTCCAAACTCGCGCCGCGTTGTATCTTGCAGATATTCCAAAAACTTTCGGTTTCTGAGCAATTCCTTGCCGCCACGGATATTGCTGACGGTCAGGGTATCTCCGTCAAGCTGCAGCTGTGCCGCGCTCAGGCAGCTGCGGCAAACCACGTTTTGATACAAAAAGGCTGCAAGCAGCCCCTCAAAGTAGGAAAGATCCGCCGTGATGCCCGTATACTTCAGCGTAAGATCGACAGTTTTGATATGGTAAATGCCCCGTATGGCGTCGCGGTACTGCAAAAGTTCCACCCGATCCAAAAGAACCGGCGATAAAAGCCGGATTTCCAAACGGTTTTCATCGATAAAGACCCGGCAGTCCTCGATGGTTGTTTTTTCTAAAGCGCGGGCAAAATCCTCCACCACGGTGACCCGGTCAAATAAATCTAAAATTCCGAACTGCATGTTATATCAACCTCTTGATTTCCTCCAAAAGAACAGGAATAATCTGATCCTCCGGAACCTTTCTGACAACCTCTCCCTTGCGGAACAAAACGGCGCAGCCGTCACCGCCGGCAATGCCGACGTCGGCGTCCTTTGCCTCGCCGGGGCCGTTCACTACGCACCCCATCACGGCCACCTTTAACTTGGCCGGAATATCCCTGACCGCCTCTGCAATCTGATTGGCGATGGGGATTAAATCGATTTTGGTTCTGCCGCAGGTCGGACAGGATACCACCTCAATACAGTCTCTGCCGAGACCGAGCGCCCTTAAAATCTGCTGCGCTGCATAGACCTCCTGTACCGGGTCATCCGTGAGCGATACCCGAATCGTCTCACCGATTCCGTCTGCGAGCAGTGACCCGATCCCGATGGCGGACTTGACAAGACCGCTTTCATAGGTGCCGGCCTCGGTCACGCCGACATGCAGCGGATAGTCAAAGGCCTCTCTTGCAAGGCGGTACGCGCGGATCGTCTCGCGGACGGAGGAGGACTTCATCGAGATGACAATATCATCAAAATCAAAGCGTTCCAGCAGCGCCGCGTGACGTTTTGCGCTCTCTACCATGGCGTGCGCAACAGAGCCGCCGCATTGCTGCAAAAGCCCTTTTTCCAGCGAGCCGCCGTTTACGCCGATGCGAATGGGAATCCCCTTTTCCCGTGCCGCCTTTGCCACCTTGCGGACGCGATCCTCACCGCCGATGTTGCCGGGGTTAATCCGCACCTTGGCAACGCCGCGCTCGATACACATCAGCGCAAGCCGATAATCAAAATGGATATCTGCAACAAGGGGAACCGGGCTTTGCTGCACCAGGGTTTCCATGGCGGCAGCCGCCGCCTCGTCCGGTACGGCCAGGCGTACAATATCACAGCCGGCAGCGGCCAGCGCGTTAATCTGTGCCATTGCCGCCATGGCGTCCGTGGTTTTCACATTCAGCATCGACTGCACCGCAATCGGCCGTCCCTTGCCCAGTATGATATGATCTCCGATTTTGACTTCTTTCATTTTGGGTTCCCCATTTCTGCCGCATCATTTTTATCCTTTTTATTATACCTTTTTCCCGTGCCGCTGTCAATCGCGCACCGCAAATCATTTTAGAAAAAAAGCGATCAAAAAAAGCCCTGCGCGATGCAGGACTTTCTTCTAGGAGGCGCTTTTGATGCGGCAGGGATAGGAAATCTGACTGATGACATCGTCCTCGCTGACGGAGTCGGGAAGCTCCAGCGTAAAACGGTAATTTCTGCTCTGATCCTCGCCGCGCTCCACCGCGACATCGGTTACGCTGATCCCCATGCGTGAAAGGCAGGCCTTGATGCGGATCTGATAATCCTCTTCGTCTACGCCGTCAATCAAAAGCCGACGGCTTTTTGACGCTTGCAGCCATTTAAAATTCCGATGCAGCAGAATTTGCGATGCCACCACAATCAGGGTCGCCGCCGCACCCAGTACGTACATACCGGCACCGATTGCCATGCCGATCCCGGCAGTTGCCCAGATCCCGGCCGCCGTTGTCAGCCCGGTAATCGAATTTTTATGTACAAAGATCATACCGGCACCCAAAAAGCCGATGCCGCTTACGACCTGCGCCGCGATTCTGGCACCGTCCGCGCCGCGCATCCCAAACTCCCCGGCCGCAGTGTCCGAAAATCCGTATTTGGAAATCACCATCATCAGCGCCGCCCCGACTGCGACAATGCAGTGGGTGCGGATCCCGGCGCTTTTGGATCGGTTCAGCCGCTCCAGTCCGATTACCGCGCCGCAGATTCCCGCCGCGACCACGCGCAGCGCCAGCAGCAGCTGAAACATCTGAAATTCACCGATTGACACGTTATCCTCTCCTTTTTGTCTATAATTCCACCTATTGTATCATAGTATGGAAAAAAGTCAAGACCCGCCACCGTTTTTTGTAAAATGCGCAAAATTTCTTTCCTTTCATATAGTAAAGGGAGGAGGTGAAAAAATGGCAACAAAAATTTTTGTTGACGCCGGACACGGCGGCGCAGATCCCGGCGCGGTCGGCAACGGTGTGATCGAACAGGCTGTCAACTTAAACGTCGCCAATGAACTGGCAAGACTCCTGCGTGAGGGCGGCTATCAGGTCAAGCAATACCGCACCACAACAACCGAGAACGTTCTCCCCGGAAAAAACGATGACCTGAGCAACCGTGCCAATATGGCAAACACGTGGGGTGCGGACTATTTTGTCAGCATTCATACCAACAGCTCGCCCAACCCGGCCGCAAACGGGTTTGAGGCGTATGTATATCGGCTGGGCGGCACGTCCGAGGCGCTGGCGCAGTCCATCGTAAGCAGCGTTGTCCGCCAGCTTGGCTCAAAAGATAACGGCGTCCATGCGGCAAACTTTGCCGTGCTGCGCCGTACCAGAATGCCGGCAACGCTCTTGGAACTCGGCTATTTAAGCAATCCGACCGAGGCGCTCAATTTAAACAGTCCGGCGTGGCAGAGGGCGGTTGCAAAGGCGATCTATGACGGAATTTATGCATTTGTAAAGCCGTAAAATTTCTGAGGCTGCGGCAAGCCGCCGCAGCCTCAGGACAAAGATACTATCTGACAATCAGCATCTCCTGTACAACATCGTTATAAACCTTTAAGAACAACCGCGCTTCATTGCCGGTTTCAAAGATTTCGATATCGGCAGCCGATACCACCTGAATGTCACTCTTGCTCCGGTTGGAGTCATACAGATATACCGTTGCATCCCCGGTTGCAAAGTTGTAAACTTTTCCGTTCACCGTCATGTTGACACTGCCGCTGAACTTCTTGGTGACACGTCCGTATACGGTTGTCAGATCGCCGGTTACCTCGCTGACGAATTCCGTATCCTTGGCGCTGCTGTCAAACAGAAGGGTAATGCCGTCAATCTCGCCGCGGATATTGGTCCGATACTGAATGACGTCGCCCTTGGTGAGCACACCGCCGTCGTCCTTGCCCTTGCGCAGAATGGTCTTGTCGGAAGCAATCAGGTCAACTTCCTTTCCGCCCTGCCAGCCGTAAACGCGGTCGGTATCTTCATAGTTTTCGTTTTGCGTTGCGCTGACGTGATCCACGATCAGAACCGGAGATTCCGGTGCCGTGATACCGGTCGAGTTGGTGATGACAATCACCTTTGCCTCATAGTTTTCCTGCAGGTCGTAGACAATGGCGTCATACGCGCTGTCGTTTGACAGGGTTGCCTTGGTACGAACCGAATACTTGTCGGTATCCGTGCCGGATTCCTTGGGGATATCAAAGATAATCGTGCTGTCGGTTACGCCGACGCTGCCAAGCTTTGCGGACGCCGATTTATAAACCATGTCGCTTCTGCTGATGTTTTTGGTAAACTCGTTGATGTTCGGTGCGCCCGATGCCGTGTTGTCAACGGCCAGTTCGATGGCGTTGATGTCGCCGCTGCTGTTGGTCTCGTACATAATCAGCTGCGGTACCACCGTACCCTCGCCGTTTAAGGTGTTTACCACCGTCTTCGGCTCCTGTCCGTATTTATCGTTAAGACGCATCTTGGTGGTACTGTTGATGACCTTGGTCTCACCGCCGGCCGTAAACAGTTTAAACTGTGCCGTCGTGTCAAACCCGTCGTTCATGGTTGCACCAACCAGATATGCGTACTTCTTGGCTGCGTTTTGATCGTTGTCTGCAACCGCGTTCTTGTCGACGGCCGCAATCTTATCCTCAATGTCAAAATAGAAGGTTCCCTTGTCGCGGAGTGCGATTTCGTTCGGGTAGCTGTCGGCCTTTTTATAAAGCTCGCTGCCGCTGCCGATCCGATAGCCCTCCTCTGTGGACTCGGTAATCATACCGTTTCTGGAGGCGTCCGAAACATAACCCTTGATCAGCTCCTTATCGTCACTGATGGTATAAGAAATCACGTTCCATTCCTTCAGATCGCCGACGTCGATTTCGGCACCGTCCTTAATCAGGCTGAACAAAACAGTATCCTGGTTCTTGTCAAAGACGAGCGAGCCGTTCAGATATTTGTCGGTCACTCTGCCGGTTACGGTAGACACGGTATCGACAACCAGATTGCTGATATGATTTGCAAAGATGATTTCATAAGAGCCGTTGGTGTCCGCATCCAGCAGAATGACATTACCTGCCGACGGCTTTAATTCTTCCTCGGTTACGCCGGTCTTGTATTTTCCGTTATAGATATAGATGGCATCCTTTGCGATGGTTGCCGTCTTGGTGCGGGTGTCGTTCTGCGCGCCCCAGTATTCAAAGGTGCGGCTTCCGTCGTCCGCCGTGCCTACGGCAACAATGTCGTCTGCATGAACCGTGACGGACTTGTTCTTATTCTGCTGTACCCGCACATCAATCAGTGTTTTATCATCAGTCTTTTTGTCAATCCGGGCATAATACAGTACATTGTAGCCAAGCAGCTGCTTTGCCTGCGTGTCACCCTCGCGGTATTGCTTTTCGCCAATCATAACCTTGTCTTTGTCGGTGGTGCCGGTTCCGTTCAGTGCGGTCTCGGCCGTGCCGGTGATCTGGCCATAACCCTTTTCAACGTTTAAGCGGTCGTAAAGCAGAGTCTTGTCAACCACCTCATAGGTTGCGTTGGTGCCGTAACCGACCTGTTCCATCAGATTGACGGTCAGGGCGTTAAAGACCAGCTGCGCAATGTCGCCGCGCGTTGCCGGCTCGGTTGCCGTTCCGCTGATGCCGCGCAGCAGCTGATTGCTGGACGCCGTGTACATATAACCGGTCGGATAGCCGCCGCGCTCCTCTGCCGCCGGCTCATAACCTAAGGCGCGTACAATGATGGTGACTGCCTCCTGCAGCAGGACGTTGTCGTCCGGGCGGTAGGTGCCGACATCATCGCCGATGACCATACCCTGCTGGTCGGCCACGTTAATGGCGCCGGTTGCCCAGTGATCACTCGGTACATCCGGGAATTTTGTGGCGCCGGCGGAACTTTTTGCAATGTCTTCCAGTCCAACAGAGTAGACCGCAACCTTAGCCATCTCACTGCGGATAATCGGATCCGCCGGACGAAACGCGCCGCTTTCGGCATCACCGACCATGATGCCGAGTGCGCCGAGCAGCTCGGCCGCCTCCTCGTACTCGGTTCCGGCAATATCCGGCGCCAGGGTGATACGGCTGGTGCTGTAACGCGAGAGCGCCGGTTCCTCCGACACGGGCTGCGCCGCCATACCGTTATACTTCGAACTGTTTTCAATTAAATTGGTTCGTATTCCGTTTGCGATATCTAAGGTGCCGTCCGTGTTGGTGCCGTCAAAGGTGCGGATATCCGCCGTTTTGCCGGTGCTTTGGTTTTGCGGTACGGTGCTCCTTGCCGCTTCGCCGTAGCTTCCCTGCGGATACGGATTGCCCTCGCCGTCGCCGGAGACAGACTGACTGTCCTCTGTATAAACAGAGGCTTCGTCGATGGCCTCGTCGGCAAAGACCGCGGTTACGCTGATTCCGCTGATGATACAAACGGTAAGCAGCATAGAGATCCATTTTTTACACATATTTTTTCCTCCTCTACCAGATGAATTTTGATGCTTTTGCATTGTAGATTTTTGTATTTTTACGCATTTATTTTGTGCAGAGGAAGAAAAATTACACCGCAAACATTATGGCAGGAGTGGTAAAAAAAGTTTACAAATTTTTTATGATTATTTTGGGACAACCCCTTGAATTATAAAAGTAGATATGGTATATTAAATTTGAATAAGTAGAATATGATGTGGTTTTTATAATAAATATGATAGAATACAGGAGGAATGTAATTATGAAAAAACGCAGACTTTTATCTTGCGCGCTAAGTCTCAGCGTTGCGCTGGCGTCCGTGACCTCTGTGGTATCGGCGCTCAGCTTTAATGATGTCGAAAACGACACCACGGTTTCCTGGGCCCGTGCCTCAATTGAAAAAATGACCGAGGCCGGTTATATCAAGGGCTATGAGGACGGCACCTTTAAGCCTTACCGTTCGATCTCGAAGATGGAATGCCTGCTTTTGATGTCCCGTATGCTCGGCGTGGAAGAGGATAGCTGCGCCGATATCGTCAGCGCGGCAAAGACCGCCTATGACAGCACGGTCAGCAAGTATAACACGTCTTATAAGACGGAGCTTTGCTACTTAATGTATCTGGGCGTTTTAAACGAGAATGATCTGGTCGCTTATGCCTCCTCCGCAAACGCCAATACGGAGCTGCTCCGGCACCAGGCTGCGGTTTTGATGGCAAAGATGCTGGGTGAGAACACCAACGCCTCCGCCTACAATGCGACAACGCCCACTTATGCGGACAATGCGGCGATTCCTACCGCCTCAAGACCGTATGTGGAGTATGTGACGGCGCAAAAGCTGATGAACGGTATGGACGCAAACGCAGAGGGCAAGCCGCAGTTTTCGCCGGTGACCTCCCTGACCCGCGCGCAGATGGCAACCCTGCTCTCGCGGATGATTGACCGGGTCAACAAGTACGTGTATACCGGCACGGTTGAGAGCGTGGATTTGGACAACAACGTCATCAGTGTAACCCAAAAGAATGACACGCGTGAGCGTGACCTCGGCGCGGACGCCATTGCCAGAGTGGACGGTGATCCGATCCTGCTGAAAAATCTTACCAAGGGCAGCGAGGCAACGTTTGTTGAACTCGGCGGACATGTACAGCTGATCCATGTCACCAAGGCCGGCAGCGGTGAGAACACGCCCGATACTCCGACCACCGACGGTACGGTTGTTTATGCCAAGGTGACGCAGCTTGCCGAGTCGTCCTCCGGAAAGCGGATTACCCTTGCCGATACAGAGGATTCGGAAAATACCGCGACCTATACGGTAGCGACAGACTGCGCATTTTTGATCAAAGGCTCCAAGGCCGGCTATGCCGATATCAAAAAGAATGACCTGGTTAAGGTGGTTGTAAAGAACGGCAAGCTCAGCTCGGTAGAAGTCGTGGAAAAGACTCTGACCGTGGAGGGAACGCTGACAGAGCTTGAGTTTGATGAAGAAAATCACGTTTATCTCACAGTCGACAGCACCGCTGACGGTGAACAGAAGTATGTGGTATCTTCACTTGGCGCAAAGCTGAAGCGTGACGGTGAAACCGCAGAATACCGCGAGTTGGCGGCCGGTGACAAAGTAACCATGACGCTGACCTCCGGCAAGATTACCGATATCAGCGCAACAAGCTCTTCGGTAAAATTCAGCGGCGTTTTAAGTGAGATTATCATCGCGACAAAGCCGTCTGTTACCATTATGATTGACGGAAAAGAACAAAATTATAAGCTGCGCAGCGATGCAAAAATTAAAATCAAAGGCGCAGACGCAACCATCTACGATTTGCGGCCGAACATTACGGTGACCGGTACACTGGACGGCTCCGAGGTTAAGACGCTTTCCGCGTCCGCGGTTGTCACCAATGAAAAGGGTGAGTTCAGCGGCACGGTAACCGGCGTGAATACGACCTACAAGGTGATTACCGTAACGGACGAGTCCGGCAATACGCAAAGCGTATATTACAGCAGCAAGACCACGTTCTTAAAGACGTCCGGATCTACGGCAACCTCCCGCGATATCGAAAAGGGCGCAAACCTTTCGATCACCGGCGCGGAGAACAACGGCGTATTTGAAGCCACCATTATTATCATTAAATAGTAAACGAAATTTAAAAAGGTTGCGCGGCTAGTTGCGCAGCCTTTGAGCGTGTCGATAAACCTATTTTGAGAAAAATTTCATTTTGATCTGATCGCCGTCCCCTGTTCCGCCATTGCCGTCTCGGCTCTCGCCTCGGTCAGCGATG
>URTH01000043.1 GCA_900550775.1 uncultured Eubacteriales bacterium
ATAATCTAACGGTTGATATTGGATTTGATGAAAATAGTTTTGATTATATAATATATTTAAGCAAGGTATAAAAACGCCGCAATTATTTGGCGAACAAGGTGGGGGAGATATGGCGAGGAAAAAGAAAATGGTCATAATATTCAGTTCGATAGGCACGTTTTTGGTCGCCGTGGAAATCGCGGCTGTCGTTTGCGTTTTGGTGTTCGTTAAAATTAGGCAATTTCACATTCTATATAATTCATGATTACGCAGCAAACGTTACAAAGAAAATGACGTGAAGTATAGAATTTATTGAAAAAAAGTAAAACCGAACTGCTCGTATAAGCAGCTCGGTTTATTTTAATATAGTCAAATAATTTGAATATCTATAAACTACTCTCATGATATTTGCAATTTTGCTTTCCACATCAATGGTATAAAAGACTAAATAGTTCTCTACTCGTTTCCAGCGATATAAAAAGTTTAATGGAACGTTGGTTGCTTCCAATTCTTTTCCTGATAAGGGAAAGCTTTTGAGCCGCTGAAATTGTGTAAGTAACACATTATATAACTTTAAAGCGGCAGTTGGAGCACATAAGGTGACAGCGATATATTCGAGCATTTCGGCAATATCCTTTTGTTCCTCTGGAAGTAATTTGATCCCACAATTTTTCATACTGGTTTTTCATCTCCGCCATAAACTTATCAGCGGAAACCGTAGGGGGATACCACTTAGGAGCTGATCTTCAGCCTTTTTCTGTTTTTGATATAAATCCATTTTTGCCATGGTGCGGTTATAAACTTCCATACTCATGAGCATCATATCGCCATGGCCGTTTTGGATAATAAAAATCGGCTCGTCAGAAGTCCTGCATTTTTCAGTGATTTCGGAAGTATTCTTTAAGTCTTTAATCGGTATAATTTTGGCCACAAATCACTCCTCACCTTAAAGGGGAGTATTTTATACCACTTTCTTTATTTTATGTCAATAGGAGAGAACTATTTTGAAAGAAAGAGGTACTCATGCATGAGTATCTATTTTTGAATGTTTAGAACTTATGTATTGGTCTTTAATCGGTGCGACCGAGTAAATAGTCCAACGAAACTTCAAAGATTTCTGCAAGCAGAATTAGATTATCTAACGAGGAGATATAGTTGAATCTTTTCAAGTTGGCAATGTAACATGTAAATATATGGACTTGTCTAAGAAATGAGACTAAAAAAACAACCTCAATCCCTTTTGTTATGAGGGATTGAGGCACTGGTGCCGCTGGCCGGAGTCGAACCGGCACGGAGTTGCCCCCGACGGATTTTGAGTCCGTTGCGTCTGCCAATTTCACCACAGCGGCGTATTCATTTTTTATCAAGCGAGAGATAGTATACCATAGCATCAAAAAAATTGCAAGACTTTTTTCGCATTTTTTTGTTTTTCTGCGCCGCGCACGCGGTAAATTGGATGCGGCACGTTCTTTTTGCCATGCGGCGGCAGTGCCGAAACGGCTTGACAGAATGCGCTTTTTGTGATATTTTGTGATAGTACGATTAAAAACGGATTTTAGCCGCACAAAAGCCTGCCGCAATATGGTTTTGGCAGGCAAATTTGTAAAAATACTCGTCAATACTTTGCGGAAAAAGAGGAGAATTCGGTATGCGAGATACAGTAACCATTTTAGGGGTTCAGATTGATAAAATCACGGCGGAATACGCCTTAAAAAAAGCGGAGCGTTTTGTCCGCACCGAGGGGGTCTCGGTCATTTATACCCCAAACCCGGAGATTGTGATGGCCGCCTATGAGGATCCCTCTTTTTGCAAGATTTTAAATGATGCCGATCTTTGCACGCCGGACGGAATCGGCGTTGTCTACGCATCCCGAATGCTGCACAACCCGGTGCCGGAGCGCGTTCCCGGCTTTGACCTGACCTGCGGCCTTTTAGAGAGCATCGCCAAAACGGGCGAGGGCGTCTTTTTGTTCGGCGCAAAGCCGGGTGTGGCAGAAACCGCAAAGAAGAATCTGGAGCAAAAGTATCCCGGATTACAGGTCTGCGGCACCCATGACGGCTACTTTAAGCCGGAGGATGAGGACGGCATTATCGATGCCATCAACCAATCGGGGGCAAAGCTGCTCCTGGTTTGCCTGGGCGCACCCAAGCAGGAAAAGTGGATCGCCGCACATAAAGATGCGCTTTGCGTCAACCTCTGCATGGGGGTCGGCGGCGCACTGGACGTTTTTGCCGGCACCGTAAAGCGTGCGCCGGAGCTTTTTATCAAATGCAACTTGGAATGGCTGTACCGCTTTATCAAGCAGCCCAGCCGTTTAAACCGTTTTGCGGCGCTGCCGAAGTTTATGCTGACCGTAAAAAAAGAAGGGTAGGCGACAAACATGTATTATCTGATGCTTGCTGACGGATTTGAGGAGACCGAGATGATCGCGCCGCTCGATATTCTGCGGCGTGCGGATATTCCGGTTCAAACTGTCGGAATTACCGGCCGTTTGGTGACCGGTGCCCATCACCTGACGGTTACGGCCGACCTCCTGCCGGAGGACGTGGTGCCGACAGATATGGACGGCATCATTCTGCCCGGCGGTATGCCCGGCACAACCAATTTAAAGGAAAGCGAACCCCTCAGGCAATGGATTTTGTCCTGCGCGGAAGAGGGAAAACTGCTGGCGGCCATCTGTGCCGCACCGTCTGTTTTTGGTGAGCTTGGCTTGCTGAAAGGCCGGTGCGCCGTATGCTTTCCCGGCTTTGAGGACGCACTGCGCGGCGCGGAGGTTTTGGACGGCTTTGTCGCATGTGACGGCAACATCATTACCGCCAAGGGCGCCGGTGCGGCGCTGGCTTTCGGTGCGGCGCTGGCCGATTACATCAAGGGCGCAGGCACCGGGGCTGCCGTTTTGGCGCAGATGCAAACGCCGTCTGCTTTGTGCGATGGAAGATAAGAAAACGCTGCGCCGCCGCTATGCCAAAATCCGTGACGCGGTAACCTGCCGCGCGGAAAAGAGCGCCGCGATTACAGAGCGGCTGCTCGCGTCTGATTTACTGTGCGATTGCAAAACCGTACTGCTCTACCTTTCCTTTCGCAGCGAGCCGGATACCCATGCCCTGCTGCGGCAGCTCAATGAACGCGGCATTTGCACCGCGGTACCGCGGACAGATTCCAAAAATCATACGATGGACGCGGTCGGCATTACGGATTTTGCGGATTTAAAGCCCGGCAACTACGGCATCTTAGAGCCGGATCCCCGCGGCATCGCAAGCGGCCGGCTGCCGATTCTTTTAAAAAACAGCATTGATTTGATTTTGCTTCCCGGTCTGGCCTTTGATCGCCGGGGCTACCGCCTCGGCTACGGCGGCGGCTACTACGACCGCTATCTGTGCGGCTACCGCGGAAAAAGTGCGGCGCTTGCGTTTTCCGACTGTGTGACGGAAAAGCTGCCGCACGATTCCCACGATATGCGCATCGGCGCCATTGTATGCGAAAACGCACTGATTTTTACCGATCGGACATAAAAAGAAAAGAAGGATATTGTTATGAACCAAGAGACAACACCGGATATGCGGCAATCCTACCGTGAGGGCAAACGCCGGCTGCGCAGCATTCGCTGGATGCTGTTCTTTATCGCTGCCGCGGCAACGGCCATCACCGCCTTTATGTCGCTGCTTTCCAGTTTTTTCGCCGCACCGCCGCCTCCTTATCTGCAGATTCTGTTGATTGAGCTGTTTGCCTATCTGCTGCCGCTCAGCATTTATACGCGCAGCAACCGATTGCTCGGCCGCAAGGAAGCAAGATGCCGCCTGGGTCTTGGCGGCTGCCGCAAGGTACTTTGGCTTCCGATTCTGCTCGGCGGCATCGGCTGCCAGTTTGTCATGATTCTTTGCAACCTGCCGATGAACCTGTTTCTGTCCGCTCAGGACACCGTGACCTTGTCTACGCCTACCGAGCTGATCGCCTCCCTTTTTGTGGTCGCTCTGATTCCGGCCGTCTGTGAGGAATACCTGTTCCGCGGCATTGTCTATGGCGTCATGAAGGAATTTAACACCAAGGCCGCCGCGATTTTTACCACGGTGATCTTTGCGTTTCTGCACGGCAGCGTGACCGGTTTTTTGGGATATTTGTTTTTGGGCGTTTCCTGTCTGTATATCCTGCGCCGCAGCGGATCCTTGTATGCGTGTATGGCGTTTCATTTGATGAATAATGTCACGGCACTGCTGCTTTCCTATTTTAACAGCGCCCTGATGGACGACCCGGCTGTCACTTTGCTCCTGTTCCTTTTCGGGATTTTGGCATTGGTGTTATCCGCCGTCTTTTTTACCAAAATGACTACCCGTCCGGCAGCCGTACGCAAGATGCGGACGGCCGACCTTTTGGGTCAGAGTGTAATAAATTTACCGATTGTGCTGTGCATCTTATGTACGATCGGGGTTTTGATTTTACAATAAATGAGGGAACCGCCATGAAAACACGAAAGAAAAAACACGGCAGCAGAATCGCGCTGCTCTTTTTGGCACTTGTGCTGCTTCTTGCCGGCACATTCTCCGTGGTTGCGATCCGCGACATCCGCGGATCGGGCGCGCCGGATAAAAACTATGTCATTACCGTCCCGGAGGGCGCCGGCACCAACAGCGTCGCCGTAATCCTGAAAAACCGCGGTTTGATTCGCCACCCACTGATTTTTAAGCTTTATGTCCGTATGCACGGCGCACCCGTCTATCAAAAGGGGCGGCATACGCTGAATCCTTCGATGGACTACGCTACTTTGCTGGATCGTCTCTGCACCGCGCCGGACGTGGAGAAAGTTGTCCGCGTTACCGTCCCGGAGGGATATGAGCTGCGCCAGGTTGTCGATCTTTTGGTCGAAAAGGGACTGGGCGAGCGCAGCGTATGGGAAAACGAGATCGCAAACGGTGCCTTTGACTATGCCTTTGTCCGGGAGATTCCGCAGCGCGAAAACCGGCTGGAGGGTTATCTCTACCCGGACACCTACCAGTTTTCCTATGAAGAGAGCGAACATCAGATTTTAGACCGTATGCTCAAAAACTTTGCCGACCGCGTGCTGCCCGTCTATGAGGCCGCACAGACCGACCGCTCTCTCGATCAGATTATCACGCTTTCTTCGATCATCGAACGGGAGGCCGCCAATGACGAAGAGCGTCCGCTGGTTGCCTCGGTCTTTGTCAACCGCCTGGCACAGGGGATGAAATTGGAATCCTGCGCTACGGTGCAGTATATTTTGAAGGAACGGAAAACGATTTTATCCAATGCCGATACCGCGATCGATTCGCCGTATAACACCTACCGCAATCCGGGACTGCCCGTCGGGCCGATTGCATCGCCGGGACTTTCCTCGATCCAGGCGGCGCTAAACCCTGCCGCAACAGATTATCTGTACTTTGTGGCAAAGGCAGACGGCAGCGGCAATCTGTTCTCCAAGACCTTTGAGGAACATAACCAAAAAATTCAGCAGACGCAGGGAAACTGACCGCAAATCAGATGCGCGGTGTTTTTCGGCGAAAGGAGACAACCGATGATCGACGACAGTATCAATTATGAATATATTATCCGCTATCTGCGTGATCTTTTGCCAAAGCGCAGCGGCATCATGGGCGAAATGGAAGCATACGCCGCGGCGCACAGCGTTCCGATTTCACAGCCGGAAACCATGCGGCTTTTGGAGCTTTTGGTCTCGCTCAGCCGCGCGGAGCGTATCTTGGAGATCGGCTGCGCCATCGGCTATTCTGCCATCGGCATGGCAAAGGCCGGCGCCGGATGGATTGACACCATCGAGATTTCCGCCGACGCGGCAAGGGTTGCGCGGCAAAATTTTGAAAAAGCCGGTCTTGACGGCGTGATTACCCTGCATCTGGGCGATGCCAAAGAGGTTCTTCCGACCATGCAGGGCAGCTATGACATGATTTTTATGGACGCCGCCAAGGCGCAGTATCAGGAATTTTTTTCTCACGCTCTGCGTATGCTAAAACCGGGAGGGCTTTTGGTCTCGGACAACGTGTTGTATAAAGGCATGACCGCCACCGACGAACTGGTACAGCGGCGCAAGATTACCATTGTCAAACGGCTGCGCGCATACCTTTCCATGCTTTCTTCATCCGAAGAGCTTATGACCTCCGTGCTGCCGATCGGAGACGGGGTGGCGCTCAGTATCAAAAAGTAATTTCGCGGTGTGCGATTTTGCATCGCCGAAAGAAAACGGGAGAATACGATTATGTTTCAATCATCCTATCGGCTGCGCACCCTTTGGCGCAACTTAGATTTACCCTTTGTGATCCTGATTTTGCTCAACGCACTGTTTGGCATGGTCATGATCTCCAGCGCAGGCGGCGCGCACTATGTCCTGGTTCAGGCTGCGGCCTTTTTGCTGGGAATTTGCGGCGTGGTCGCACTGATGATTTTGGATTATGAATATCTCGGCCGGATTTCACGCTATCTGTATGTTGCCGGCGTCCTGCTTTTGGTGCTTGTTTTGATTCCGGGTATCGGTTCGGTGCGCGGCGGCGCCAGAAGCTGGTTTGCCTTTGGGCCGATCAATCTTCAGCCGTCCGAGCTGGTCAAAATCTTCTTTATCATCACCTTTTCCAAGCAACTTTCGGATCATGAGGACGACTTAAACCGCCCCAAGGTTTTTCTGTCCCTGCTTTTGCATCTCGGCATTTTCTGCGTGCTGATTCTTTTGCAGCCGGACTTTGGTACGGCTGCGGTCTTTATCGGCATCGCGCTGGTTATGCTCTTTACCGCAAACCTTAGTTTAAAGTACGTTTTCGGCGGCATCGGCGCACTGGCTGCCATCTGTCCGCTCGCCTGGTTCTTTGTTCTCCAGGATTACCAAAAAAACCGTATTATCAGCGCCTTTTGGCCGGAACGGGATCCCAGCGGCAGCGGCTATCACGTCATTCAGTCGAAAATTGCCGTCGGTTCCGGCCGGTTTTTCGGCACCGGTCTTTATAAAGGCTCCAGTCAGGTCAACAACCTGCTGCCGGAGCGGCATACCGACTTTATCTATGCCGCCGTCTGCGAAGAACTGGGTATGCTGGGCGGTATTCTGGTGATTCTGCTTTTGACCCTTTTGATTTTTCGGTGTATCTCCATCGGTCAAAACGCCCGCAATCCGCTCGGCAACCACATCTGTGTCGGCGTTGCGGCAATGCTGATCTTTCAGGTGTTTGAAAACATCGGCATGTGTCTCGGCCTCTTTCCCGTTACGGGCATCACCCTGCCCTTTTACAGCTACGGCGGCTCTTCGATGATTACCACCATGCTGGCGATGGGACTGGTCTTAAATGTGCGCTACCGCTGCCGCATGATCAACTTCTGACGCAGCAAATTTCTTTTTGGGGGAGGCGTTTTTCCGTGATTCGATGGATTCTTCAAAAGACTGTCCCTGATTATACACAGGTTAAGGACCCGGCGGTGCGCAAACGTTACGGCGTCTTAGCCGGTGTGCTCGGTATTATATGTAACGCGCTGCTCTTTTTGATTAAGCTTATCGCCGGTGCGCTGCTGCACAGTATCGCCGTGACTTCGGATGCCTTTAACAACCTTTCGGACATGGCCGCCTCGGTGGTCTCTCTGCTCGGCGCAAAGCTGAGCGGCCGTAGCGCCGATGAGGGGCATCCTTACGGCCACGGCCGCGGAGAGTATATCGCCGCACTGATTGTTGCCTTTTTGATTATCTATGTCGGCTTGCAGCTGTTTTTGCGCGGCATCGGGCAGATTTTGCATCCGTCGCCGGTGGCGCTCGGATTTTTGCCGATGCTTTTTCTGGCGCTCTCTATCCTGCTAAAGCTTTGGATGTTTTTTTATAACCGCTATTTGGGGCGCGCCATTGATTCAAAGCTCTTATTCGCCGCCGCAAAGGACAGTTTAAACGATGTGGTCGCCACCGGCGCCGTTTTGCTCTGTGCGCTGCTTGCGCCGATTTGTCCTTTTCCGCTTGACGGCATTGTCGGTCTGGCGGTTTCCTGCCTGGTGCTCTATACCGGATACAGCGTGGCAAAGGACACCATCGACCGGCTGCTCGGCCAAAAGCCGGCCGAGGATCTGCAAAAACAGATCGAATCCATGATTTTGGGAAACCCCAGCGTCCTCGGTATGCATGATCTGATGGTGCATGACTACGGCCCAGGCCGTATCATTGCCTCCGCGCACGCAGAGGTGCCGGACGACCTGACCCTGATTGCCTGTCACGATATCATCGACTGTATCGAAAAGGAAATTCTGGCGGCGCTGGGCGTTGATATTGTGATTCATATGGATCCCGTCCCGGTGCGAAGCCGTCAGCTTCCGCCAAAATAAAGGAGAGGGCTACTATCAGGCTAGCTTGTGTAGTCCTCTTCAAACGACGCTAAGTCCTGCCTGGTGCGCAGCACCACGCCCTCTTTCAGCCGGAGCAGATCCTCCGCCGGAAGATTGGCCGTATAGACGCCCAGTCGGTATAAAAAGGTTTCCTGTCCGTCCGATACCATGTAGACGGCAATGTCACGGTTTTCCAGACGCGCCAGATAATAGTCCACCGTAACGCGCTGATTTCCGCTTGCCGGCGCGGCCTCGGCCGTATCTGCCGTGTGCGGCAGCACTGCCTCGCTGACACGCTGCATTTGATACCGATAGGCAACCACATAGGATAAATACCCCACTAAAACCGCCGCCGCAAAAACGATAATCCCCAGGGTAATACTTTTAAAAAAGCGCCGTGCCATGATCATTCCCCCTATATATTGTATATTTTAGCAATTTGTAACACGATTTTAATCTATTATTAACGAAGAAAACGCTTTTTATACGCATCTTTGTGGTATACTGATAGGGAGTGTCGCCGACACTCTGCGAAAAAGCGATGATAAACTGCTGCAAAAACGTTCGTAACTATCAAAGGAGAATCGAAATGAAACACTACGTAAAACGGTTTTTACTGATTTTCAGCATTACGCTGCTGATTGGTCTGCTTCTTTTCGGCGTACTGCTTTGCGGTGCAGTCTTTGGATATTGGGGCAATGTGGATGACCTCGATTTAGAGAGTCTGACCCTTCGCCAGAACTCCAGTATCGTCTATATTGATCCCGACAGCGGCGAGGAAAAAGAGCTGCAGTCGCTGAACCAGAAGGAAAACCGCGTCTGGGTTGATTTAAAAGACACGCCGGAGAATCTTCGGTATGCGTTTGTCTCCATTGAGGATGAGCGTTTTTATGAGCACCGCGGCTTTGATTTAAAGCGTACCGCTAAGGCGACCATGACCTGGGTTTTTGATAAGGTAACCCGCCGCAGCGGCGCTGCATCCCTTGGCGGAAGTACCATCACCCAGCAGCTGATTAAAAACATTACCGGTGAGGACGACCAGACCCCGGCGCGGAAAATCCGCGAAATTTCCCGCGCGGTGGCGCTGGAAAAGGAGATGGATAAGGATCAGATTTTGGAACTGTACTTAAACTGCATCTACCTTTCCCAGGGCTGCAGCGGCGTGCAGACGGCCGCGCGGCAGTATTTTGACAAGGACGCCGCCGCGCTCTCGCTGGCGGAGTGCGCCTCCATTGCCGGTATCACGCAATATCCGTCCATGTACGACCCCTTTGTCAATCCGGAAAAGAATAAAGAACGGCAGGAGCTTGTGCTGTCCAAGATGTTAGAGCTTGGCTATATCAGCCAAGAAGAGCATGACGCCGCCGTGGCGGAGACGCTGCACTTTGCGGATCCCGGCAAAAAGGAAGAGGAGAAAAAGGCCGCAGCCGGTACGACCTCTTACTTTGTCGATCAGGTCATGCGCGATGTGTTAAACGATTTGAAAAAGCAGGGATATTCCGACACGCTGGCGAACAAAATTCTCTACTCCGGCGGCGTCAAGATTTACAGCACCTACCATCCCCGCATCCAAAAGATTTTAGAGACCTATTTTGAAAACACCAAAAACTTCCCGTCCGGCGGCGCCCAGTCGGCCATGTCGATCTGTGACGTGCAGACCGGACAGGTGGTCGGCATTGTCGGCGGCATCGGCGAAAAGCCGGGCAGTCTGACCTTAAACCGTGCAACCAGTCTGCGGCAGCCGGGTTCTACCATCAAGCCGATCGGCGTTTACGCCCCGGCGCTGGATCGCGGCCTGATTACCGCAGGGGCGATTTATGACGATAAGGCGACCTCTTATGGCGGCTGGACACCGCGAAACTACGACTTCCGCTACCGCGGCAAGGTGGACGTGCGCGCTGCCGTACGATCCTCCTTAAACACCGTCCCGGTTGAGATTTTAAACAAGATGGGCGTACAAAACAGCTATGACTTTTTAACCCAAAAGCTGGGGCTTACTACTCTGGTTGAAAGCCGTGAGGTGGACGGCAAAATCTACACCGACATCGGTCTTTCTCAGCTGGCGCTGGGCGGTTTGACCGACGGTACCAACACGGTCGAAATGTCCGCCGCATTTGCCGCATTTGCCAATAACGGCGTCTATCACAAGCCCTATACCTATACCGAGGTCAAGGATAAGGACGGCAATATCATCGTATCGTCCGACCGCTCTTTTCAGCAGGCCATGAAACCGTCTACTGCGTATATCATGACAAAGCTGCTGGAAGAGGTTGTCGAAAGCGGCACCGGCCGCGGCGCGGCGGTCTCCGGCACAAGAACCGCCGGTAAAACGGGTACCACCTCGGAGAACAACGACCGCTGGTTTGTCGGCTATACGCCAAATTATGCGGCGGCCGTCTGGTACGGTTTTGATACGCCGAAGGAGATTACCAATTCCGCAAACCCCTGTATCCCAGTCTTTAAGGGCGTGATGGATCAGGTACAAAAAACCGTGACCGAGCGGCGTGAGATTGTCAAGCCGGACGATGTGGTATCGGTCAGCTACTGTACCTATACCGGTCTGCGCGCAACCTCCTCCTGCCCCTCCGATACCTTCTATTACTCCAAGGATAACATTCCGGCTTACTGCGGCTCCTCACACCCCGGTTATACCCCGGAATCAGAGGAGGACTCCGCGGAGGAGAGCAAGACGGACAGCACGAAAAAGAAGTCTGATGATGAGGATGGCGACGGTGAGACTGCCTCCTCCGGCTCCTCGGCACGCAGCGGCCAGAGTACCTCCGGGCAAAGCAGAACCGGAGGCAGCACCTCCGGCAGCGGCAGCAGCAGCGGAACAAGCAGCAGCGGCACACAGAACAATTTGCGGGAATAATGAATGATTTGTCCCGTCAGGACGCACCCAAAGCCCCGTTTGGCGGCTTGGGTGCGTCCTTTTTTAAACGGGAGCGGGCAAAGCACACAAAACAAGGCGCAAAAGGAAGAAAACAGGAAATAAGCCTTTTCCTGTCTGAATTTTATGGATTTTCCCCAAAATTGCGGTTTCCTGTCGGTCACTGCTTGACAGAGCGAAAAAATTGTGCTAAACTAAATCATTATTAAATAATCCTTTGAGGGAGACAAAAGGGCGAGGGATTATAGGAATTTGACCGCGGCATTTTGGGCTGCATTCGGACGTGGGAAGTCCGGCTGCCCGTAAAAAATGCGATTGTCATCGGCGCCCTGCGCCGCATTGACGGACGGTGTTTTGCGGGTTGGTTCCGTTTTATTACGATTTTGCTGCACGCAAAATAAATTTATTACTTTGAGAAAGGGGAACTCAAATTGAAGAAATTGGTAAAATTAGCTAGCATTGCATTGTCAGCCGTATTGGCTGTCGGCAGCCTCGCCGGCTGCGGCAACCAGGCAGGCACCACCGGAAGCACAGGAAGCGCAGACGGCGCCATTAAAATCGGCGGTATCGGTCCGCTGACCGGTAATGCCGCAATTTACGGTCAGGCCGCAAAGAACGGTGCGCAGATCGCAGTTGATGAGATTAACGCAGCCGGCGGTGACATCAAGTTTGAATTAAAGTATGAGGACGATGAGAACGACGCAGAAAAGTCTGTCAATGCCTACAACAACTTAAAAGACTGGGGCATGCAGATTTCCCTGGGCAGCGTTACGACCCAGCCCTGTATCGCCGTTTCTACCGAGCTGAACGCAGACAAGATCTTTGCGCTGACGCCTTCGGCTTCCTCGACCGATGTTATCGGCGGTCAGCCGGACAAGGACGGCAACGTAACCATCGCACGTAAGGACAGCATGTTCCAGATGTGCTTTACCGACCCGAACCAGGGTATTGCTTCGGCTGAGTATATTAAAGAG
>URTH01000044.1 GCA_900550775.1 uncultured Eubacteriales bacterium
ATTTGATTACAGGCGGAAAGGTGCCGGCGTTTTTGGGTTCGTCATTTGCGTTTTTGGGAGGGTATGCAGCCATTGCTCCGCTGATTGACGGCGCACCTAATATGGCGATGCTACCGTATGCATCTCTTGGTGTTGTCTTTGCCGGTTTTTTATACTTAGTACTTGCACTCTTATTTAAACTTTGTGATGTAAAAAATGTTATGAAATTCTTCCCGCCGGTTGTGACCGGACCGATTATTATTGCGATCGGCTTGATTCTGGCGCCCTCTGCAATTTCCAACTGTCAGAGCAACTGGCCGATTGCCATCATTGCCTTTGCGACCATCGTGGTGTGCAATGTATGGGGTAAGAGAATGATTAAGATCGTCCCGATTCTGATTGGGATTATGGTATCGGTGCTGGTATCAATCGTCATGCAACTCTGCGGCGTTGAGGTATTTGACCCGGTAAAGCTGCAGAAACTCTCCGACGCAGCTTGGTTTGGACTTCCCATTGATTTTGAGCGGTCTGTCTTTATGGTACGTGACGGCGCAAAGGCAGTTACAGCAATCATAGCGATTGTGCCGATTGCACTCGCTGCCATGATGGAGCATATCGGTGATATTTCGGCCATCAGCTCTACGGTTGGTAAAAACTTTATTGCAAACCCCGGTCTGCACCGCACTTTGACCGGCGACGGATTGGCGACATCTTTCTCGGCAATCTTCGGCGGTCCGGCGAACACGACCTACGGCGAAAACACCGGTGTATTGGCGCTGACGAAGGTTTACGACCCCCGTGTCATTCGTATTGCGGCATATTTTGCGATTGTTTTGTCCTTCTCGCCAAAGGTAGCTGCATGCATCAGCTTGATTCCGACGGCGGTTATCGGCGGTGTATCGTTGATTCTCTATGGTATGATTTCTGCCATCGGTACCAGAAACCTGGTAGAAAATCAGGTGGATCTGTCCAAGAGCCGTAACATCATTATCGCGGCAACTATCCTGGTGTCTGCGCTTGGTTTTAACAATATCGGCGGTATTTCGTTTGAAGTGTTCGGAACCACCATTACGCTGACCGGCCTTGCGATTGCGGCAATCCTGGGTATCGTGCTGAATGCGGCTATGCCCGGTAAGGATTTTGAGTTTGTGGCTGATGAGGAAAAGGCATCCGAAAAGGGTGTGGATTTTAAACTCTAAAAAAAGAAAAGAGGAACCGTTATGAGTAAACTGTTTGTTATGGATCATCCGCTGATCTCGCATAAAATTGCGATGCTGCGGGACAAGAATACCTCTGTCAGAGATTTTCGCGCCTTGGTGAACGAGATCGCGTTGCTGATGGGGTACGAAGCAACTAAAGATTTAAAGATGACAGAGGTCAAGGTAGAAACCCCGGTTGCTACTACCAAGGGACAAGTGATCGAACGTCAGGTGGCGCTGGTGCCGATTCTGCGTGCCGGCCTTGGCATGGTAGACGCATTGATGAGCCTGATCCCTGCGGCAAAGGTGGGACATATCGGCCTGTATCGGGATCACGAGACCTTGCAGCCGGTGGAATATTACTGCAAGCTGCCGAGCGATATTGAACAGCGTCAGGTTTTGGTGCTTGATCCGATGCTCGCGACCGGTGGAAGTTCCAGCGCGGCAATTTCCTTTATCAAAAAACGCGGTGCCAAAAATATTCGCCTTGTATGCGTTATTGGCGCGCCGGAGGGCGTTAAAGCCGTGCAGGAGGCACATCCGGACGTGGACATCTATGTTGCGGCACTTGACGAAAAACTGAATGAGAACGGGTATATCATTCCGGGTCTTGGCGATGCCGGCGACCGTCTGTTTGGCACCCTGTAAGCCATTGAGTCGGTTTTCCGTGCAGCATAGCCGGAAGGGAGCAATCCGAATACGCCTGAAAAGATGAAACTTCGGCATCTTTCGGCTAAGAAAGGATAGTAGGTGGATTTATGACAGGGAAAAAAGAGTGGGTTATCAGTGACGGCTTTATGAATGCGACATCAAGCGGAGCCTTTGTGAGTCATGAAGCGGTATGCGTGTTGAACCTTTCCGGACAAACCGCAAATATTAAGATTGCAATCTATTTTGAAGACAGAGATCCGATGAAGGGGTTTACCGCAATCTGTGAAAATGACAGAACGAACCACATTCGTCTTGATAAAATCGTCAATGATCAGGGCGAGAAGATTCCGCGTGAAGTTCCTTATGCCATCGTGGTTGAAAGCGATGTTCCGATCGTGGTACAGCATACCAGAATGGACGTCAGCCAGGCGGAGATGGCGCTTATGACAACGCTTGCTTATTCGTGATGAGGATCATTTAAAAAGTAAAACAGAGCCCGGTTTTTGACCGGGCTCTGTTTCATGAAAAGCGCGAAATCGCACCTTTGTTCCGAGTGTTTCTGTTAAACTGTTTCTGAATTAAAATTTCAAGAAAAAATATTGAAAAAAAGAGAAAAAGTCCTTGACAACAGGGTATAGTATGTGGTATAATCATGAACGTTGTCGAGGTGTGGCTCAGTTTGGTAGAGTACTTCGTTCGGGACGAAGGGGTCGCAGGTTCAAATCCTGTCACCTCGACCAAAGCAGTTAAAACCGCCGTTTTTACGGCGGTTTTTTGTTTTATCCCCGAATAATCCCCGAATTTTCCTTGTGTTTTCTTTCTACTTCCCCCATAGTCTCCACAGCATTGTAATGGTTCTAAGATCCTTGTCATCCAGATTCAGCCCACTTACTATTAGCTTTTTGAATTTCGCTTTTGTGTGATTCACGACTATGTTCTTCTTTAAATTCTTCAATATGTTTCTTTCATCAGTATGAAAATTTCTGATTGGGAGTTTCTTTATCAATCAATTCTATCTTCTTCTACATACTGAGTAATAAACCGATATATGTTAGGGCTTAACTTGGCATCCTCCTCAGATGCCTCTATCAGTTCGTATAACTTGTTTGCACCATCAAATAAGCGTCCGAACGGATCGTCACTGGTATAAAACACCTTTTGCCAACAAATGTCATTTCCATCCTCCCATATGAAGAGAAAATCATAAGATATAAAATTTCCATTTCCATCCTTCCCAAAGGGAATAATAACCAAATCTCTTTCTTTATCGAAACATTCAATGTAAACAATGTCCTTATACAAAACCCACTTATACTCTTGGTTCATGTGCCTTGGGTGATATACGCACTTTTCATCTGCCTCCATTGTGATAATTCCAGCTTTCTCATATCTTTCGTCGAGAAGCGCCATAACACCACCATCATTTTCCCATGTGAGATAATTATCCTTGGTATCTTTATACAATTTGTCAAGAAACTTCACTAACAGGTCAGTGTTAGCATGGGATACCCACATACTTGTTTCAGTCAAAGTCCGGATGTCGGTATCAAATAATCTTGCAATTTTCCAAACAATGTCGATACTCATCTTTTTTTTAGAATCTTTTTTAATGGTTCTCGATATATATCCGGTGCTAATGCCAAGAATTTTCTCCAACTCACCAACACGCATACTATTCTTTCTAAGAAGGTACACAACATTATTTGCAAGGGTTGTGTTATCGAACTCCCCCAAAGACTCAATATATTCCGAAATATAATCTTCTTGCTGCTGAAGTAAATCACACCCATCGCTTGAATCCTCATCATACTGATTGTTAATCTGGTCTTGGATTCTCGCTTTTATTTCTAAGGCTACCATAAGTTCTTTCGTATTTTCCGGCTCTACCAAAGAATAGCGTTCTCCGTCTATTTTAAACTTATCGGTCATATATTCATCAAACTTTCTCGACATAATTAAACCTCCACTTCTCGATCGTGTTCTTATTATACCATTTGAACCTTTAAAAGTCAATGGTTCAAATAAATGTCGACATATTTTTTTTACAAAGGCTTGTACTCTTCCATGCAATCGCCTGCCGTTTTGCACATAAAAAAAGCGCTCACCCCCAAAAGCAAGCGCTTGATTGATTCCGTTTTTTCCTGTCCGCAAATCGTGTACGGCGGCGATTTTACGCACGGTCGTCCAAGGCTGCGTACGCCTCGTCCGCGTCCGTCACGCACCGCTCGCACTCGTCCTTGGTGACCTGATAGACGCCGTAGCCAAGCTGCGGCATTTTTACTCCGTTTGAAAGTGTTACATAGTCCATGTTGGTTTCCTCCTTGTATGATTTTTCTGTTTTTCAGCGTTCGCCGAATTTTTCTGCTTTTTACGGTTTTTCGAAAGAACCGTTTTACGCCGTCTCTTAGCGCGTCAGTGTCCCATGACATTGGTCTTTTCCAGCTGCCGGGAGAATTTGTGCAGCGCGCGGTTTGCGTACCGCTTTAAAATCAGTCCAAACGCCGCAAAGCCGATGCCGTAGGCCGCGATCACGGCGATATCCACTGCCAGGTTTTCCCACACAATGCCGCCGACCGCCTCACGCATGCCGTTGATGCCGTAGGTAAAGGGCAAAAACCGATAAATTGCGCGGAAGAACGCCGGTGTACACTCAATCGGGAACGTGCCGCCGGAGCCGGAAATCTGCAATACCAGAAAGACCACGCCGATCGCCTTGCCGACGCTGCGAAACAGAGAGGCCAGGCAATAAATAATCATCGAGAACACCAGGCTATACAGCACCGAGAGCAGCACAAACAACACCGGGTGCACCATCGGCACTTTGAGCAAAAGCACATCGCCGAGACCGGCAATCAGCCCCTGCACGGCGGCCAGGGTCGCGTAGAGCAGGTATTTGCCGACAAACTCCTGATTGGGTGTAAAGGCAAAATCCACGTTATGGGCGCTTGTCGCCAGCATGGCCGAGAGGATCAGCGCGCCGACCCAAAGGCAGAGCGTGGTATAAAACGGGGTCAGCCCGGCGCCGTAGTTTTCCACCGGGAAGAGGCGCGTTGTCTCCAGCACCACCGGGTCGGAAAAGAAGTCGCCCTCGGTTTCGGCGTCGTTTTGCATGATGCTTGCCAAATCCTTTAAATCCAGATACTCGGACAGCTTGCGGATTTTTGAGGATAAGTCCTTCATATCGCTCAGATAATCCGGGTACTTATTGCGAAAACGGTTCAATGCATCGACCGAGATACTGTCGCCGCTCAGCTCGTCAAGAAAGCTGCGGATATCGTCACTGCCGCGGATGCCGCGCTGCAAAAGCCCGGCGATATCACCGGCCGCGCTGCCGGCATTGGAAAATGCCGACTGAATCTTTGCGATGTTATCATCGCCAAGCAAAGACGCTGTCGTGCGGCAGACGTTTTTAATCGCCGCACAGGACGAAGAAATCCCGCGCAGGATATCGGTCACGTCATCTGACGCGGCGATCTCGTTTTCCAGCTTATCAAGATTGTCGCGCAGTGACGCCAGATGATCGGTCAGGGTATCGATATGCGCCGACAGATCGTCAGTCTCCCGATCGCCGATTTTTGCGATCAGGGTATTGGTTTTGTCCAGCATGTCGGCAAGGTTGCGCAGCACGGTGCGCGCACCGACCACCGTGTCGGACAGTCCATCGTCGGTATAGCGCAGCACACGGGACGCCGTGTCTGCAATCCGCGCTGCGGTATCGAGGGTATCGCACACCGCACGGAGCGCCGACATTATATTGGTCTTTTTATTCTCCACCCTTGTGCGCACCGCGTCAAGCTGGTTGCTGAGCCGCAGCGCCAGCATATCAAGCGCCGTCTCGCCGTTTTTGATCTTCGTCTCCAGGGTATCTAAGGTCGATAGAATCGGACGGAAGAGAACCGGGTGCTTCTCCAGCGCCGCTCTGGCGGCGGCAATCTGCGCAAGGATCCTGTCGCGGTCGGCGTTTTGGTCGATGCTGCCGATAATGTCCGACACGGTATCCATGGCCGCCGTGATCTTATCAAACGCGGCGTTCACCCGGTCGATGACCTGTTCGACCTCTTTTTTGATCTGCGCCGTCTCGTTTTTGATACGGGCAAAGACCGCGCCGTTTGCGCCGATCATGTTGCCTGCCTTGTCTAAGGCAGCAAGCGCCTCCTCCAGGGTGCGCAGCCCCTTTTTGATGCCGGCGATCTTCTCACGGATAAAATCCGTGTCGATCTCGTCCAGAATATCCGTGTTCTCCGCAATCGAATCCAGTCTTGCGATCAGATTGCCGATGTCAATCGTCAGATCGTCCGTCCGCGCAAGCAGGTCGGGCTTCGCCGCGGTCACATCACTGCTCAGGCGGTCAACGGCGGTCGCAATCCCGTCCACGGCGGCGGAGATATCATCCAGGCTGCCGCGCAGCTCCTTGGCGTCCTTGGCCGTGGTCTCACTGAGGCTTAAGGTGTTTTCCTCCACCTTGTCGGTATACTCCAGCGACTTTTCCAGAACATTTTTTAGATATTCCACGTCCTCGCCCTTATCCGTAAGCGAAACCCTGCCGTTTTCCGCCGCGTCAATTAACTTGCCGATCCGGCTGTCCACATCGGGCAGGTTGTTGTCCACCAGGTTCATCAGCACGCGGAACGCCTCCGCCTTATCCATATTCTCGTCAAGCGTGATGCCAAGCGGATTTAAAACGTCAAAAATCTTTTCCACCACCGTTTTGGAAAACTCCGCCGTGATGGTCTTTTGCAGCGTGTTGGCGCCGCTGTCGGTCATCTTGGGCGCAATGGCGTTGATCTTTTCGTTGGAATAGTATTGCAGCTTCGGCTTTTCGGGGTTTTTATCCGCCAGCGTCAGCAGCTTTTGGGAAAAATCCTTCGGCACGATGATGGTCGCGTAGACGTTGCCCTTTTTGCACTGCTCAATGCCTTCCTCCGCCGTGTCAAAAAACGTCCAGCCCAGCTTTTTGTTATCCTTTAATTCGGCGGTCAGTTCGGTGCCGATCTCCACCCGCATATCCATGATGGACGCGCCCTCGTCCTCGTTGACGATGCCGACCTTGATGTCGCCGGTGTTGGAATACGGATCCCAGCACGCCAGGATATTGACCCACGCATAGAGCGAGGGCAGCAGGCAAAGCCCCAGGCATATAATGATTGCAACCACGCTTTTGGATATCTTTCGGATATCCGCGCAGTATATTTTAAATACGTTTTTTAAGAATGTCACAAGCGCACCTCCGCATGAAAAATCGTCATTTTTTTCCCTTTCGGCTATCCGCGCGAATCGCTGCACAAAACGGTCACCGCACCGCCGCCGCGGTCGGCATAGTCCATCCGCAGCACGTCACCGGCCGCAACCTCTGCCGCACCGCCCAACTTGGTTGTCTCCAAAAGCACGGTATATTTGCCGTCAAGCGTGAGCTTTTTGTCGGTATAGTCTGCGGTCGCCGTCAGTGCCAGCGCCTCTGTATGGTCATAAATCAGGCGCGTGGTAAGCGTATATGCCATAGCCGCGGCGTTTTCCTTGATGTTGCCCCTGCCGCCGATCTCAAGGTACAGCTTTTTGCCGCCGACCACCGCGCCAAAGTGCAGATCGCAGGTGTTGACGGGAAGCTTGCCGCCGCCAAGCGCCATCTCCAGCGAAATCTCGGACACGGCAAGGTCGCTAAGCGACAGCGCCATCGCGGCCTTGATTACCTTTTGCCCGTGCAGATAGACCTTAAGCCGAATCCCGTCCGTGATACAGTCCGCCAGGCGGCTGGTGTTCGGCGTGATGTTTTGAATGACCTCTTCGATGGTGGACGGCGGAATCGAAAGGTTCAGCTGACGGTTGACGGTATCCAAAATCACCCCGGCGCGGTCGAGCAGAAATTTCTGCGTCTCGTCCATCTTCATATGCCGGATATATTCCGCCGTTTTTTGGGGATCGCACTGCACGTCATACACGCTGCACCGCAGCTTTTTGCCGTCTGCAAGCAGCTCCTCGGACGGCATTTTTGACACCTTTAAGGAATAGAAAAAGTCCTTGGTGATGCGGTAGTTATCCATCACCTCGTCCGCAAAGTCGGAAACATCGCCGCCCTGCGCCGTCTGCGGCGCATCGCCGCCGTCCGCGGCACGCCTGTCACGGATTGCAATCCCGTCCGAAAAGGTGATTTCCAAATTCTCGGACTCGACCGATACGGTGCGGACATCGCGGCCGTAGCCCATGTTGGCGGCGGTAATCTGAATCCCGTCACCCAAGGCATCATAGGTTCTTTCAAAGCACTTGGCAAGATAAAAAATCCCCACGCCGCGCACCCAAAAGGCATCCCCAAAACCGCCCGCAGCAAAAACCGCGGCGGCCGCCGCTAAGATGCACAGTTTTTTCCGCTTTTCTGCCGCTCTGCTCATCGCGTCTCCCCGTTTTCTGATTTTTTTGAATCCGTTTTACAACCGCCCTGTCCGATCTGAAATCTCTTGGATTGAGAACCGAAAAAGGCGCCGGCCGACCTCCGATTTTGGGAGGCGTACGGTTTCCTTTCATCTAACCAAAGAATAGCATAATCGGAAAACTCTGTCAAGTCCGATACATCGGATAGACCGCATTTTTCCGACACTTTTGCCGATCTATAAGTAGATCGCGCCGCTTTTTTTGGCGTCCTCCTCCACCTGATCCAGAATCTGCTCCTCCAGTGCGGCGTAATCGATCGCGTTGGTGTCGGTGTAGCTGTGCGAAAACGCGCTTTGCCGCCCGTGTGCATTCGACGGCGCACGCTCATCCCGCACCGGATAAACGTTCTTCCAGCCGTTTAAAATCGCCGTCTCAAGCAGCTTCTTTTGCCGCCCGACATTGTTTGGCTCCAAATCATTGACGCGCCGGATCAGGCTCTCTACCGCGCACTCGGTCATCGGCGCACGGATCAGCTCCCGCATTTTTAAATATTCTTCATACAGTTTTTTTAATTCCTGATCTTCCACCTCGGAAAGAAGCGGCGCAAAGCCGCTTTCCGCTTGCTTTTCTTTGCTTTCTTTTTCTTTGCTCTCCTCTTCTTTGCTTTGCTTTTCTTTACTTTGCTTTACTTTACTTTGCTTTACTTTGCTTTGTGGCATTATTTCCGTTTTGGCGGTGGTTTCCGCGCCGAAAACGGCGGTTTCTTCCGCAGAAACAGCGCAGCTTTCGTCAATCAGCGCAAAACGCGGATCAATTTTTGCCGCGCTGCTCTTTCTTTTTGCCTCCAGATAGGTTTTCTGGATGGATTTTGACGTCAAAATGGAATGCTTTTCAAACATCTCCCGGTCAAAGACCCCGAACTCCACCGCCTTTTTCACGATTTCGTCAAAGATTTCCCAGCTTTCCTTATTCTTTTTCGGAAAACAGAGCGTAAGCTGCTCGCCGAACTCCTTTGCGCAGACGATTGCCGCCCTCTCGTCATACCGATAATAATAGGAATGCGCGTAAATCCGCCGCCATAACGAAATGATCACCTGCACCCCGATCGCGCCGTACAGACACGAGATGTACTCCACACTTCCGCCGAGGAAAACGTCAAGCGGAAAATAGTCAAGACCTACCTTCTTTGGCCTCGCCATAGAATGACCCCCTTTTTTTATTTTTTCTATATCATACCACGAAACCGAGTGTCACGGCGTGCCATCTTCCAAACGAAATCCACGCACACAAAAAGGGACTGCGGCGCAGTCCCTTTGATTTGAAAAAACGGATTGCATTCTACTGCAAAATGCGCTATAATAAACGTATAAACAAAAAAAGCCGTTTTTGCGGCACAGATTGCTTGTTTTTTTCGATAAATCACATATACTACAATTAAGAAAGGAGTTATGCGCTATGTCAGTAAAGTCAACGGTATATATCCAAAAGGAAGATGACTGGTATGTCGCAACAAGCATCGAGACCGGCGTTGCATCGCAGGGCAAAACCATGGACGAGGCCATCGCCAATCTTTCCGAGGCCTTAGCTTTGTATTTTGAAGATACCAAACCCGAAACAGACCCGTCACCGGTATTTATCACCACCTTGGAGGTGGCTGTGTAAATGGGCTCAAAATACCCGGTTTTAACCCCAAAAGAAGTTATAAAAACGCTGGAGAAATTCGGTTTTGCATTTGTGAGCCAGAGGGGCAGCCACAAAAAATATTCTGACGGAGAACATGTTGTGATTATTCCAAACCATGCCGAAGTCGCAAAAGGAACGCTAAAGAGTATTTTGACAATGGCACATATTGAACTTGACGATTTTTTAAATCGGCTGTAACATCTGACAAGGCGGCCGTCATGTATCACGGCACACAAAAAGGGACTGCGCCGCAGTCCCTTTTTTCGTCAGGCGCACGGGAGATGCAGCAAGGCTCGGCGCGGAGCATCGATGACAAGCCAAAAGATGCCAAAATTTTGCCTTTTCAGGCGAGCTTAGATTGCTCCCTTTCGGCTAACCACGCGGTGACACGGAATCACAAAGGGTTTCGGATTATGATGCAGCGCATAGCCAACCACCCTTGCCATGCGCGGATTGCCGGCCAAAAACGCCACCTGAACGTAGGTTGCCACCCTGCCCTTTGGAATTTTTTGCACCACTTCATAGATTTTATCAAACATGTTCATTTTTCTTACCTTTCATCGGCTCTCCGGCTGTGCCTTGCGGTAATCCCCCGGCGTCATGCCCGTTTTCTTTTTAAAAAACAGATTAAAATAGTATTCGCTTGAAAAGCCCAGCGCCTCGCTGATCTTTTTCAGGCTGTCATCCCCCTCGCTGAGCAGCTTTTGCGCCTGTGCGATTTTGACATCATGAATGTAGGAAAGCAGCGTTTTCCCCTCATACTTTTTAAAGATTCTGCCCAGCTGCTTCTCGCTGATGTGGCAAGCCGCAGCGACCTCCTCCGCCTTGATAAAAGCGCCGCTGCGCGCCGCAATCAGCCGCTTGGCAAGGGTAAGCCGTTCGTCCGCCTCCCGGTTCTGCGCCGCTGCGCCGTCCTCGTTTTTACACGTCCCGGCAATCAGGCACATCAGCTCAAAAATGCGGTTTTTAATCAGCTGCGGCGTGTAAAAGTTATTTTCGGCGCACTGCCTTTCCATAAAACGGATCGTTTCTTTCATTGCGGCGTCCATGACGGCCTTTTGACCGCCGTGCCGCTCCAAAAGCCGGTTGACGGCTTCCTCGACGCAGGCCGCACCGACCGAAAGCTTGACAAAATCGTCGCTGTATCCGATCACGCTGTGCTTTTGTCCCGGTGCGATCACCACGTACCGGTTGGGGCACACCGTCATTGTTTGATTTTCGATGCGGTAGGTGATTCTTCCGCGCAGCACAAAGTGGAGTTCAAAAAAGTTGTGGTAATGCACCCTTGGGGTAATCACGTATTCGTTGGTATGG
>URTH01000045.1 GCA_900550775.1 uncultured Eubacteriales bacterium
GAAGATTTCCGCGCCAGTACCCAACGTCCGTTCACCGGGGAAGAGTATCTGAAAAGCCTGCAGGATGGTCGCGAGATCTATATCTATGGCGAGCGAGTGAAAGACGTCACCACTCATCCGGCATTTCGTAATGCGGCAGCGTCTGTTGCCCAACTGTACGACGCGCTGCACAAACCGGAGATGCAGGACTCTCTGTGTTGGAACACCGACACCGGCAGCGGCGGCTATACAAACTTTTCGGGGACGGCCTCTGTAATTGGCACCACATATGACTACATCATCTTAAACACAGAAAACGGATTTTCTTACTGGCGCAGCACCGATCGGATTCATTATACCTATCTTGGCACCACGGCCGGCAAGGAGGCAAGTGACGGCGCCTATGTGCGGTTTCACGCCGCGGCCGGTGCAACGATGGATGTGGACTTTCTTAAAATTTATCGGCCGCTCGGAGACGCGGTGTATGATATGTTGGAATCCGACGCCGTGGTTCGGGAGTTAATGCAGTTTGATGAGAGCTTTAACGGAAGAAAGTTTATGGGTACTGTCGTTGATGGCAGCGTTGCGGCAGATTTTGCCGCGACCGATGAGCGCGGACTTGCGCTCACCACCGATCATGCCGAGGACGGTTATCCCGGCCGGTGGAGCAAGCGAACGACCGGTTTTTCACCGCTGGCAAACACCGGGGACGCCGTGGAGCTTTCTGCGATGGTGCCGGAATCCGGGCAGCTGACGGCAGAGCTTGATGACGGAAACGGGCATGTAGCAAGGTTTTATGTTTTTGGCAGCGGAACTTATGAAATGGACGGCGCGACGGAGACGGTTGTGGCAAACGATGCCGCGATCGCAGGGGCATGGAACACTTATTTGATTCGTAACGAGGGCACATGCTACGGACTGTATATCAAACAGGAGGGCCAGGACAGCTTTTGCGGCCCGATTTTAAAAAGCCGCGGAAAGCGCGCGGCGGATTCTTCCGCCGGAGGGGTCTCTCTGATTGGCGGCAGCGGAATCCAACATGACGGCGCACAGGCCTATGTAAAGAATTATAAGATTTACAGTGTCGGCGGCGTCAGTGAGGAAGATACCAAGACAGAAAATGCAATACCGCTTTATAAGCAGGAGTTTACGGATGCTGCCGCGCTTGCCGGCGACAAGGTTTTGGCGGCAAACCGTGCCGTAATCCAAGACGGCGATTTGCAGCTGACGACCGCAGAGGTCGATCGGGATATGGGACAGTATCGCGTCAGCAATCTTGCGATTCCGGCCGGGGGCTATGCAGAGCTGCGGTTTCGGACGGACGCACCGCTCAAGCTAAAGCTTTTTGCGCCGGACACGGAGTTTCAGATCGGGTTTGCCAATCTGCCAAACAGTGCAAATTGTACCGATCAAAATGCCAACGGCGGCTGGCAATATTTTGACGGTTATACCTTTGAACCCAACCAATACCAAAACTGCCGCATCGTGCGGAGCGCGGACGGCGCGGCCTACGATGTCTATATGAAAAAGGACGGCGGCCAAAAGTGGCTGAAAACAATCACCGGTGCAGTGCCGCGCGGAAACGGCGGCAAAGAGCCGACCTCGCTGTTGCTGCTGCGATACGGTGCAGGAGCTGCGGCAAGTAAAATCGATACGCTCCGGATTTATGGGCCGGACAAAAGTCTGACGCTGACAGACGGACGGGACGTGTCGGTAACGCCGCAGCAGGGCGTACCGCTAAGCTATCCGGGTGAACTGCGGGCGGTTGTCGGCCGCAATGCAGAGGGCGTTTTGGCCTTTGCCGGATATGCCAAAAGCGGCGCTTTGGTCAAGGTACAGACCGAGACCATCACAGATCCGGCATTTTGGATGGGCAGTGAGAATCAAACCTATCTGTTTGACGGCTCGGCCGACGGTATTGAAAAGATCAAAGTGTTCTTGTGGAACGGGTTTGGCGCCATGGTGCCGTGTGAAGATCATGCGGTGCAAAGCCTGACCGTCCGTACGGCAAAGTAAAAGAGCAGAATACAAACACCATGACGGGCAGAATGAAAAAATGGAGCGCCGCCTCCTTAAAACAGATCAGCACCCGTGTTTGGGTGGTGTCAGTGGCGATAGTAAAAATTCTCAGGAGGAAAAATTATGAAAATTTTAGTAGTTGCAGGACATCCTGCGGATATGTTTGATCATTGCGGCGGCACGCTGCTGAAGCATTTGAAAAACGGCGACGAAGTTACTTGTGTTTCTATGACCCAGGGGCTTCGCGTTCACGATGAGGTTATTTCCGACGTTTTCCGGGAACGCATTGACCAGTTTACTACGAAGGAAATTGAAAAAATCATCCAGGAGCGTCAAAAGGTAAAGCACCGGGAGGTTATGGAGGCCTGCAAATTATTTGGTATTACCGATATCCGTTTTTTAAGCTACGACGATGAGATCCTCACCGTAACACCGGACATGATTTCTAAATTAGCAAAAATGATTCGGGAAGTACGCCCGGACATCATTATCACCCACTGGCCCTATCAGAATGGCGGCATCAGCGATCATCACGCCGTTACCGGCCAAATTACCCATTTTGCTATTGAGGCGGCATCGGGTGTTAACTTTGAAGACAAATACCCGGCCTCCAGAACGGCACAGCTTTTTTATATGCTCTGCCCCACTGATTTATGTGCTTATGATGCCATTGCCCAAGGAAGAACGGCTCGTATCACCCATCTTGTTGATGTTACCGATGTGATTGATTTAAAGGTGAAGGCCATCGCCACCATGCGAAGCCAGAAATATGATACACCGGGATACGCCAAAAAAACCGCCGAACAATGGAATGGCAACTTTGGTATCCGTGTACGGCTTCCTTATGCAGAAGGCTTTATGGCCGCCAAAGCAGAAGTTTATGACCTTCTTCCTGTATCCGACCATTTGAAATGGCTGGCAAGAGCCGATGAGCACGAACTGCTCCGGCAGACCAGTAAACTTCAGGCTATGGATGTAGATGTTCAGGAAAGAGAGTAAATTTTAAATATTTTCTTGAAAATACTTGCCGTTTCGGCAAAGGCATGCTATCACGAAAAAATTTACTAATTTTAGATCGGAGCGAATCACCAATGGAAATGCGTAAAAGCAGAGTGTTAGAACTTCTCCGGGCCGGCAAAACGGTCTTCTCCGTTAAGTTAAACAGTGCCGACCCCCGTATTGTTGAAATGGCGGCTCTTTTCGGCATCCCCTGTATCTGGGTGGATATGGAACATACTGCCAACGACTATGCTATAACCGAAGCACAGATTATGGCCGGTAAAATTAATAACACCGATATTCTCTGTCGGGTACCCCGCGGTTCCTATAGCGATTACATTCGTCCTCTGGAACTGGATGCCGCCGGCATTATGGCACCTCACGTTATGTCCGCTGAGGATGCAAGACAGGTTGTCAACATGACCCGCTTCTATCCCATCGGCCGCAGACCGGTAGACGGCGGTAATGCGGATGCAGTATACGGCAGACTTTCGCAGGCAGAGTATAACCGTCAGGCTAATGACCAGCGGTTTATTGTTCTGCAGATTGAAGATCCGGAAGCTATGGACCAAATCGAAGAAATTGCAAAGGTTCCCGGTTACGACATTCTCTTCTTTGGCCCCGGCGACTATTCTCACGCTATCGGTCACTCCGGAGAGTTTGACCATCCCGATGTACTGGCTGGCTACCAAAAAGTTGCAGACGCAGCAAAAAAGTATGGAAAATTTGCAGGCACCGTTACCGTTGGCCCCAGAGAAAATGCCAAGAAGTTGCAAGCCATGGGCTATCGGCACCTAAACTTAGGTTCCGATGTTGGAGCGCTAAATCAGTACTTTGATGACATTGCAAACTTCATCAGCGAAAACGAATAATTTAAAAACAAAAAAATATCCGCAGTCCTGAAGCCGTACGATTGTGGTGAGAAAGGATCAGCTGAAACCGATCATGGATTTTGAGCAGCTGTATATGTACGCTGCGGAACAGATTCAAAAGCTGCGGCTTATCAGTGAGAATCAAACCTACCTGTTTGACGGCTCGGCCGACGGCATTGAAAAGGTCAAGGTGTTCTTATGGAACGGTTATGGCGCCATGGCGCCGTGTGAAGATCATGCGGTGCAAAGACTGACCGTCCGTGCGGCAAAGTAAAAGGAAAGAACGCAAACACCGTGACGGGCAGAATACGAAAAAAATGGAGCTGCCACCTCCTTAAAACAGATCAGCGCCCGTGTTTGGGTGATGTCAGTGGCGATAGTAAAAATTATAATAAGGAGTGAAGTATGATGAAAAAAACAAAATGGATTGCAGGACTGCTCTCTTTCATGATGATTCTCTCATCCCTGTGCGTGCTCCCCGTGACGGCATCGGCGGCAGAAGTCGGTGATACTGCGACCGAGGCACAGTTGATGGACGGTGTAATGGCAGAACCTGCGGTTTCGCTCGACTTTGACGAGGGCTATACCGGTATTAGTGATCCTAACAAAGCGGATTTGCAGACGGATGCAGATGGAACAACTTATCTGCACCAGATCGCACAGGGAGTGTTTGAGGTTAAGAACACTGACGGGACAAGTATCTCTCGTCCGGTAGGATCACTCACTAAAATCAAGTTCCGTTTCGCGCACCATACCGAAAAGGCAAAAAACGACGATATGATCATCTTTGATGGGGCGATGGCTGACGGCTATCGGGCGCGGTTTGCACTGATGCAATCCACAGAAGGGGTGCAACAATTTTTTGTTGCCGCAAAATCCGGCTGGTTTGCCATTGACCTTCCCGAAAATGGCCAACTTGCTCCAAACACCTGGCATGAGTTGGCGTTGCAGTATGACATGGCGCACAACCTTACCATTTGGGCAAGGGTGAACTGCACCGGCGACTATGTGAAGCTGATGTCTTATGAGCTTGGAACCGGAGGCCCCGGAAAGGTGCTGCAAATGTATTACAGCGGCAGTAAAACCGGTGACAATTCTATCCTGGATGTAGATTATGTCAAGGTGCACAACAACCCGGAGCCTGTTACAACCGAAAAACTGTTAGAGGGCATGAATTTGGCCGTAGACAAAACATTTCAGGGAGCGGCAGATCTGTTGGGCGGAACGATTTCTGCGGTTGCAGGACAGTCGGTTCAAATTACGGAAAACGGTCTGACGCTTACGGCAACCAGCGCTGAGGCAAATTGGACATTCACCGATGGCAGCGTTAATATGAGCGATTCTGCAGCAATTTATACAAAGTTTACCGAGACGACGGGCACAGGCGCGTTGAATTTCTTTGAGGTTTGGGGTGACGGTTATCGCCGCAGATTTGGCTTTACAAACAGCAGCTTTATTTATGCAAACGGAGATGGCGAATGGCCTAAGCTGAATTGTACCGCCAGGGCAAAGGACACGCCGGTTGAATTGATTGTACGCACCGCAGTGAATAATAGTCTGGAATTTTGGGTTAAAAATAACACCACCGGCGTATGGGAGTATCTGACGACGACGGACGGATTGCCTGCAAATTCCACAGCAAGATCGGCTAGAATTGCCGCTGCAGCCGGTGCAAATCTGAACGTGGAATTCTTCCGTATCTACCGCGAGCCGGAGAAAAGAGAAACGCTGGAAGAAGTACTAAGCAGCATTGGACAGAACCATGCCTTGGCCGAATACGTGGACTTTGAAGAAGGTTATAACGGTAAGAGCTATCAGGGTGCCGACATTGACGGCAGCTTTGGGTTTACGCCGGACTACGCGGGACTGGATGCCGACGGTAATATGCAGATTAAGAATAATGGGATTGCCGCCGATGCTGCAGGCAACATCCCGCCGCAGTGGAACGCTTCGGGATCTCAGCCGCTTGCCAATGTGGGGAACGCGGTAGAGTTTCGTGCAAAATGGAAACTGGGCAGCGTGATGACGGTAAAACTTGGTGCCGGGACAGGGTATCGCGGCTTTATGCAAATTTCTAACAACGGAAAGCTGGACTTTTGGCAGAATGGTTCAGCAATCAGTTATAACGTTGCAGATTTTTCCGATCAGTGGGTAACCTATCTGATTACCAGAGAGGGTGAGGATAGCTTAGGACTTCGCTGGAAGATGGACAGTGATGCGAAGTTTAGCAGCATCAAGGCGAAAACGGCATCGCTGCGTGCCGGCAATGATACAGAAGTTCACTTTGTCAATGAGGGATATGCCGGAAAATACAACGGTGTGACAAACGGCGATGATGTCTACATTGACTACTACAAGGTATACAAAAGCGGAATCGGCATGACAGACGCACAGGCAAAACCGGCGGCTGCACAGAGATTGCTCTTTGATGAAGAATTTGAGGCCGGCGGAGACGGTCTTACCAACAAATATGTGAAAGAGGACGTAAATTCTCAGGCTCGCAGATCCATCACAGCAGACGGAACCTTAAAGCTCGATTATAAGGCGGCGCTAGAAGAAGGACAGAAGGCGCCAAACTATGAGAACAATTTTGCCATTTACAATGTGAAAAATGCGAGCATTCCGGCGGGCGGTTATGCCGAGGTTCGCTATAAGACAAGCGATGATCTGGGGTTCAGCTTCTTTAATGAGGATAACCAGTTAAGCTGGAGAGCAAGAAACGGTCGGAATAAGTCGAAGTATCATAACGGGACGGAGTGGGTTGATGCAAACGTTTTTGCCAATGAGGCAAACCAATGGCAGACGCTACGAATTGTTCGCAGTGCGGATGGGCAGACCTATGACATCTATATCCAAAAGGCAGACGATGACGCCTGGACGCTTGTGGGTCAAAACATTCCAAAACGCGGCTACACCGGCGGCGATCCGCATTTTAACGTAGAAAAATATGGCGGCAGCGCGGACGTTTCCGGCGAGGTGGATTATGTGAAGATTTATGGGCCGGCCGATTCGCCGCTGGTATTGACCGACGGCGCCGCAGTGTCCTGGACGCCGACTGCAAATCAGACCCTGTTTGCAAACGAAATCCGCGCCATCGTTGCACCGGCCGCTGCGGAGCAAAAGCTGATCTTTGCCGCATACGATGCAGAGGACGGACTGGTAGACGTGAGCTTAAAGCCCATTGCCGCATCGGCAAATGACACCACGGAAATCTATACCGTGCCGACCGGTAAAAATGCCGCGAAGGTCAAGGTATTCCTGTGGGACGGTTTTGAAAATATCAAGCCGGTTGTCGGCGTTGACGGCGCTTTTCAAGTAAAAGAACAGTAAACGAAAAGCGTATCATAACAGGATCGTGGCTACCGCGGTTACCTGTGCAGAAAAGCTCCCTTTTTCAAAAGGGGGCTTTCTGCGAAAAATATTTTAACCTGATATTAGCAATCCTTTTCGCACCGAAACGGTGTAAAAATTCACCGTATGGGTTTAATTTCATAGCCGGAAGCGGAAATCCGCCTCCCCAAATCGGAGTTCGGCTAACAACAAGGAGTGAAGTGTGATGAAGAAAAATAAAATTCTGGCAGGGCTCCTCTCTTTCATGATGATTCTCTCATCGTTGAGTGTTTTTCCTGTTTCCGTTTCGGCGGCCGCAGTCGGCGACACCGTGACAGAGGCAGAGCTGATGACGGGACTTGGCAGCGAACCTGTCGCAGAGGCAAACTTTAACGAGAATTATGACATGAGCGCCTATGCGAATCGGGCGGAGATTATGCAGGACGGCACTGTGAGTTACCTGCACCAGAACGCAGCAGGTCTTGAGACAATAGGGCTTAAAGACGACAACGGCGCAGCGCTTTCCCGTGCAGAGGGGTCGCTGACAAAAATCAAGTTCCGCTATGCGCACAACACGCAAAACGCGTCATGGGATGACATGATTATCTTTGACGGCGGTATGCTGGACGGATATCGGGCGCGGTTTGCGCTGCGGCTGACCGAGGACGGCAAACAGCAGTTTTTTGTCCTGCGGGATAAGGACGGCGCAAGAACCTGGGAGGGATTGGATCTTCCGGAAAACGGATATCTTGCCCCCAACACCTGGCATGAGCTTGCGATTTCATACGATGCGGCACACGATCTTACCGTTTGGGCGCAGGTTGGCTGCACCGGCGATTATGTGATGCTGACAAGTTTTAAACTTTGGAAAGAGAACTACGCATCCGAGGTGCGGATCGGTTACAGCGGTGCAAAAACCGGCGCAAATTCTGTCTGCGATGTCGACTATATCAAGGTATATCAAGCGGCAGAGGCAATCACGGCCGAATCACTTTTAGAGGGATGCAGTCCGCTGATGCAAAAGGAATTTAAGACGGCACAGGACGCACAGGGCGGAACCATCATCTCCGCAACCGAAAAGACCTCTGCCATCACGGCGGACGGGTTAACACTCCGCGCGGACGCAGCATTTACGGACGACAGAAACAACGCAAAGTGGAAAATCAGTGATGATGCGATCACATTTTCCGGCAAGGCGGCAATGCATCTGCGGTTTACGGAGACAAGTGACAGCGGCGGCGCAGCGGTATATTTTGAGATTGCCTGCGGCGATGGGCTGCGCCGAAGATTTGGATTTAGCAGAACCTTGTTTAATTACGCGGAAAAGGACGCCTGGCCGAGCGTGGCGACCGATGTGATGACAAAGGGAAACCCGGTTGAACTGATCGTTCGCAATACGGAGGACAATCAGCTGGAATTCTGGATTATGAACACGACCGGCAGCTGGGGCCGTATTGCAACGACATCGGGTCTGCGTGCCGGCAGCACGGCAAAAGAGGTTTTGATCGGTACGCAATCCGGTGCAGAAGCCAATATTGAATTCTTCCGCATGTACGGCGAACGGACGGAGCCGGGTGATGACAAAGAGACAAAAACCGAGACGGAGCTGATCGGAACGCGCAAGACCAAGCACGCGCTGGAGTTTGCGGATGATATGGGAAAAGGCACAGTGTCGGGCGGTACACATTCGGTCGCAAACGGAATGTTAAATCTCTCCGGCGGTGCGGATTACACCAACACGACCTTTACCTACGATGTGGGCGATGTTGCACATTTCCGTTTTACAAAGACCAGTACGGGCGCTTCGTTCCCGATTTTTGAGCTGAATACCAACGATGGCCGGATGCGCTTTCACCCGGAGCCGGGCAGTATCCGCTATACCCGTGCTTTGATGGACGGTGACCCGGAAAACTATGTGACGGCCGGCGGCGGATATTCCACCTGGCAGGGGATTACGACCGAACCAAATGTGACTTATGATTATCTGATTATCAATAAGGAAGCCGGTTACGAGTTCTGGCGCAAGGCCGGCGGCGATGATGAATACACGTATATCGGCATCACGGAAGGAAAGTATCAGTGGAAGGAAACCAAGCTGCGCATCCTGGCAAACGGGGATTCTTCCGTAGCGGTTGACTTTGTGCGGGTATACAGCGTCAATGACCCGGAAAAGCCGGATCCGGACGATCCGGAGGGAGAAGATGCCGATATCATTACCGGTGGCGGACAGGTTTGGCTCTATGACGACTTTTCCGATCCGCAAAATTCCAAGGCAAAGCTGGAGGACGCGCAGATTACGGACGGAACAGCAAATATCAGACCCGGCGCCGATCACAGAGACAACGGTACGACAAATTTTGCAAGAGTCACTTTTGAGTTGGGAGACTACGGCTTAAGCGGCGAATGGGTTATGACCATGCGGATGAAACTGAACGCCACCTTCTGGCAGGCGAACATCGGTTTTGGCGGAACCCGTTCGATGATACACATCAACCAGAGCAGCGTCAAGGTGAACGGCAAAGATGTTTTTAACGTGCCGCGTGAGATGGGCGTTTACTATGACTATGTCTATTATGTAAAAAATAACCTGACCGCAAGCCTGTACCAGTGCAAGGTCGGAACAAATACCTGGCAGACCGTGTTTGAAAATCAGACGCTGACCGCCTGGGGATCGAATAAAATTGAGATGAACAGCAATAACACCCAAACCTCCTGGGACGTGGACGAAATCAAGGTATACAGCGGCACGCTGCTTGATTTTGACGCAGAGGGACTTGGCACCGCACAGGTCAGCGCCAAGGGCTCTGTTTTCCAGGGCGTTCCGAACAGTGCGGATAAGCAGCTGTCGGTTATCCTGGCTACGTATGACAAAGAACACGGTTACACCACTTCGGTAAAGGAAGTCAAAAAGACCGTGCCGGGTTATAAGGAAACATCGCTTGATACGGATTT
Source organism: uncultured Eubacteriales bacterium (assembly GCA_900550775.1). Lineage (GTDB taxonomy): Bacteria > Bacillota > Clostridia > Monoglobales > Monoglobaceae > Ructibacterium. The sequence goes on from URTH01000045.1 coordinate 10,152, forward strand.
TGACCTTGGCAGTCTTGATCTTTCTAAAAATGATACGGCAGTCATGCTGTGGAATACGGCAAAGGTCGGATATCCGCTGATAAATGCAAAGGGCTATACCACGCCGAACACCGCAGCCGGTGCGCCGGAGAGAAATCAGGAAATCGGACTCACTGGGACGCCGCATTATAATGAGGTTTTGATTTGCGGTTATGCAGGGGCTGTGGACACGGTGGCGGCAACGCTGACCGATCAAAACGGAGAAATCAAGGCAATCAGCCAGATTAAGACCAATGACTATGGCATGGCAGACAGTAAAATTGCGGTGGATCCCACCTTGCCAAATGGCGAATATGTGTTATACTTACAGTATGGAAATCGAAGAGAGAGCGTCAAGGTAAATCTCTACGGCGCAGAAATTTTGACAGAGGGAGCGATTGACAGCGCGGCGGCGTTTGCGGAGATCATCCAAAAGTATGGCAGCGAAACGGAAAAGGCGGCCATGGAGGACGCCGAATTTGCAGAGGCGGCCTATGCGCGCTATGTCAGTCAGGTCGGCGAGGACGGCACGGACGATTTGTACGTCTTTCAGAATGCTGCCGCAAAGGCCATCACAGATGAAACCACCGACCGAAAACTTATCGAAGAAATGAACACGGCAGCGGCAGCAAAAAGATGGTCGGTGATCGAAACCATTTTAACCAAAACCTACGCGGATTATCTCGGCATTACGAGCGATACGGTCTCGGGGATTCAAAACACCAAGGAGCTTTATCTCCGTATGACGGGCACCGTCTATCATAATGCAGAAGAGATTTTAACAAGACTTGAGAGCGCGGTTGCTGCCCAGAAAAAGGCCGAACAGGAGGCCGGCGGCGGCAACGGCGGCAGCAGCGGCGGCGGTGGTTCTTCCGGCGGCGGATCCTTTGGCGGTGGCGGCAGCAACGGATATGGCGGCGGTGTGGCAATCAGCGATAAGCCGCAAACCGTGACGCCGACGCCGGTTACCGCGGCGGACGGACGGGACGGCAGCGGA